>JAZUHR010000203.1:0-4133 GCA_045641825.1 Lachnospiraceae bacterium | reverse complement strand
CTTCCTGAGCTTGGCTGGGTAGTAGAGAGCAACTGGAACTGGGAGACCTTCAAGTCTGACCTGGACGGTGCCAAGGTTTCCGTGACAGTTACAAACAACGGTTCAACAGCTGATGTAGTAGCAGTTATCAATACAGCAGATGGTAAGACATACAACCAGTCCTACAAGAACATCGCTATTGATGGCCCTCTTTACCTTACTTTCACACTTGAGAAGTGCGTAATGGTTATCGAGTAATAAATTTTTAAAAAATCGGGATTTTTCCCTTATCCCGGTCACATCTCAATCCTCAGGGATGTGGCCGGAAGTAAGTGAAAAATTACAGAAAAAGGGGAAAAACAATGGAAGAAAGACCAAGAAACGGACAATTAACAGAATTTAACGAGCCTTTTATAGAGCAGAGAGCAGATCCTTATGTGAAAAAAAGCGGTGACGGCAGGTACTATTTTACGGCTTCTGTACCGGCTTATGATAAAATTGTGCTGAGATGCTCCGATACTCTGCTGGGCCTTAAAGAGGCAGAAGAAAAGACCGTATGGGAAAAGCACGAAAAAGGCCCTATGAGTCAGCATATCTGGGCACCGGAAATTCATTATCTTTTCGGAAAATGGTACATTTACTTCGCAGGTGGTGAGAGAGATGATATCTGGCGTATCAGACCCTACGTGCTGGAATGTCAGGGCCCTGATCCCATGAAGGATGAGTGGAAGGAAATGGGAAAAATTCAGAGAAGTGATGATGATATCTATTCCTTTGACTCCTTTTCACTGGATGCCACCATTCTTGAGAATAAGGGTGAGTATTACTATATATGGGCTGAAAAAGTGGCAGGAGGAATCGGTATCTCCAATCTTTATATAGCCAAGATGGAATCTGCTGTAAAGCTTCAGACTGCACAGGTACTTCTAACCACACCGGACTATGACTGGGAGAGAGTGGATATCTGGGTAAATGAAGGACCTGCAATAATAAAGCATGATGGAAAAATCTATTTGACCTTTTCTGCCAGTGCAACAGGTGAATGTTATTGCATCGGTATGATGTCCATAGATGAAAACGCAAATCTTTTGGATCCTCATGAATGGAAGAAGGAAAAGACACCTGTGCTTCGTTCGGACCGTGAGAAGGGCTTCTACGGACCGGGTCACAACAGTTTTACGGTGGATGAGGCAGGCAGACCTATATGTGTATTCCACGCCCGCACTTATCTGGAAATAGTAGGCGACCCTCTTTACGATCCCAATAGACATACCATGCTTATGGAGGTAAAATGGGATGAAAAGGGAGCTCCTGTTTTGAACTATGAAAATATGTACAGGGGCTAATAATAACAGGAAGGATCGGAAATGGTTAAAAAAACATTGATGAAATCGGCAAAGACCACATTGGCTTTAATGCTCGCCATGTCCATGGCACTTACAGGCTGCGGAGGGGGTGGTGATAACCCTACCAATACACCTACGCCTCAGGGTGGCAATTCTCAGAACACGGAAAAAAACGGAAGTTCTACTACAGTTAATGAAAAAAACATTGAAGTTACCATAGCCACAGACAAGGATTCCTACGAAGAGGGAGAAGAGGTACATTACACCATTACCCTCACCAATCATAGGGAAAATTGGCAGGTAAATGCCTTTGATTTTAAGTATGACACAATTGAAGGCATGGCAGCTCCGGAAGGTAGCGCTATACCCAGCAAATTCGCTATCGTTAAGCCCGGTGAGAGCGTATACATAGAGGGTACACTGGTGGGGAAAGAAGGCGCTTCCTTTACTGCGGGCAAGGATAATACCGGTAGCAAGGCAGCGGAGTATGAGACGGTGAAAATCAGACCTTACCATACCTTTAAATATGCGGGAAAGGACGTAACAATAAGAAGCGTCATGGAATTACACGTTTTACAGCAGAAAATATCCTTAAGCGGTGCTGAGCTTTCTGCAGCGAAGCAGACTACCTGTCACGACCCGTCTATTTTCAAGGATAAAGACGGTAGCTATTATATTTTCGGCACACATATGGGTTTAAGTAAGACCGAAGACTTAAAGAACTGGACCAATATGGATGCTGCATTCCGTACCTCTTTTACCAAGGAAGTTAAGGATCAGATAAGGGCTTGGAATAAGGATGAGGCTGCAGGACAGTGGTACGACTATCTGTGGGCTCCTGATGTAATCTGGAATCCGGTTATGGAAAAGTACTGCATGTATTTGTCTGCTAACGGTGATAACTGGAAGTCCAATATTGTTCTCCTCACAGCCGATAAAGCTGAAGGACCTTACGATTATGCAGGTTCTGTGGTAATGGGTGGCTTCGGAGCTAATGATTATAATCAGACTGATGTAAAACAGGCTACAGGTGAGGAGACTATCGGTCAGAGATACATAGATTATGGTGTCAAAAACGGCAGATGGGGACAGATGTATCCTAACTGCATCGACCCATGTGTATTCTATGATGATAACGGAAATCTTTTCATGTCATACGGTTCATGGTCCGGCGGTATCTTTATGCTGGAGCTGGATGAGAATACAGGTCTTCGTGACTACAGCGTAAAATATGAGGATAATGAGCATTCCGATCCTTATTTCGGTAGAAAAATTGCAGGCGGCAGATATGTATCGGGAGAGGCTTCCTATATCCAGAAAATAGGTAATTATTATTATCTCTTTATTTCTTATGGCGCTCTGGAGGCTGCCGGCGGTTACAACATCAGAATTTTCAGAAGTAAGTATCCTGATCGTGATTATGTAGATGAAAAGGGCAACACACCTTTTTATGATTATTATGTCAAGAATTTTAACGATAATGTGGGTATCAGACTTTTCGGAGGCTATAAGTGGCGTACCTTCAATTACGGACAGGTAGCCCAGGGCCATAACTCAGCCTTTGTGGACGATGACGGAAG
Source organism: Lachnospiraceae bacterium (assembly GCA_045641825.1). Lineage (GTDB taxonomy): Bacteria > Bacillota > Clostridia > Lachnospirales > Lachnospiraceae > RGIG3528. The sequence continues at coordinate 1,228 of JAZUHR010000203.1, read as the reverse complement.
GGCATATATAGTTTTCCATACTCGTACGACAAATGGTACCGAAGGTCACTACGTAAAGGTTCACCAGCTCTTTATGAACAGAGAGGGTTGGCTTGTGGCAGCTCCTTACCAGACAGATGGTGAGGTGCTTGATTACAACAAGGGCCTTGAAATGAAGGATGTGGCAGGTCAGTATGAAATCATCCTTCACGAGTTAAGCATCGACTATGCAAATCTGGAGGCAAAGAAAGCAAAATTTGCAACTCTCAATGCTGATGGCACTATCACCGGTGAGTATGATGGTAAGTGGGAGCTGGTAAACGGTAAGCCATATATCTACATCACCATAGATGATGTCTGCTATTCGGGCGTAATGCTCAATATGAAGGTGGAAAATTCCACTATCGAAACAACAGTATTTACTGCTCTCGGGGACACGAATCAGGTAACTATCTGGGGCGTGAAGAGCTTTAAATAAGTGCGATGACTCCGTCGCCGTAGGCTGCATATTACAGCCACATAAGGATTTCGGAAAGGCTTCTTTCCGGAATCCTTTTTTTCGCTCCGCTCGCAGCTTTGGCTCGCCACCTGCATCCGTAGGCTGTGAAGCTTCCGAAACGCTTTGTGGAGTAATCCTTATGCAAGCGATACGGAACACTCATTTCGTCAGGTTGACCACTCACGGACAGACACTAACAGACACAGCCTGCAAGTTCCGGGCTGGAACCAGAACTTGCGACGCCTGTATCTGTAAGTGCTGTTTTCCGCTCGGGTCAAACAGCCGAGCCTGAGTATTCCGCCCCTGCTTGCATATATACATTCTGTGTGGGGCTTATTCGTAAGCTCCACCGCCTGCAGACACACGCGGATACCCCCAAAGGAGCTTCGCTCCGCTTATATGCTGGACTCGTAGATGTCTAAAGCGGAGCGAAGGAAAGTCTGTGAACGAGACGATTCCTGCTCCCGCGGCATCTCGATGAGTCCCCAAAGCACCTGACTGCAGCTGTGGGATTTGTTCTACTGTATCTACCAATCGGAGAAAGTTGCTGGCTAAGGACGACTTTGTGCGAGCACTAGCTAGCCCCGGCTGAAAGAAGCCTTATGAGACTCACTGTTTGAGGCCGAAGGCGGAGTTTGAGTCGAATAGCTTCTGAGGCCATGGTGATACAGCGCGAGCATAACGGAGTCCGAAGACAGGATACTTTCGCCGATTGGTAAGTTTAAAAATGAAAGGCACAGGTGCATTGTA
>JAZUHR010000202.1:0-6932 GCA_045641825.1 Lachnospiraceae bacterium | reverse complement strand
AATAATCTTTAGACAACTCAAACCTGTTCAACGTTAATGCCAATGCTTTTTTTAGTTGCACATAACATTCATTTGCGGAAATATTGCCAAGTCTAAAGAGCAGCATTGCCTCTAGCATATGAATAAATTGTTTGTTCTCTGGCTTATCCATGCCTTTTGCTTTTTTAAGTTTGCCCAGTTCCGCTATTGCTTCATTCAGCCTCCCAGTATTGGAATACCTTATCACCATATCTTCACTCTTCTGAATATCAGAGTCATTAATGGCTATTAAAGATTTTTGATATGCCCGTTCAAGCCTTAATCTTTCATACAATTTCATAAGAGTAACCGGGTGGGGATTTACCTTATTATTTTCAATTCTTTTAATAGTGTCAATTGAACAAATTCCATCACCCACTTCTTCCTTGGACATTCCAAGTAGCAATCTGCGTCCTTTGATAGTATTCCCTATGCTTCTTACTCCTTCCTCCTCAAGGAGGAAAAGCCATCCCCTCATTTCCCAATCAACTTTATAGGTTCGTCCAAGTTCTGTCCAAAAGGCGAGTTCTTCTTCATTATCTTTTTTATCGCCCATAAGAATAGGATGCAATTCTCCCGATGTGTTAAGACTCTCTACATATTTCCAAATTTTACTTTCTGTTGAGACAATTTCAAAAATATAATATAGTCTGCCTGTAACATATAAAAGCCTCTTAGCCGCTTCAATTCTATTCAATGCACTTGATAAACAATTCAAGTCTTTGCATTGAGTTTCAAGTCCTTCAATTACATATAAATACACGAGTTTGGGATAAAATAATGCCTTATTTCTATCAGCAATAATATTATTTTCAGAATACTCCAGCAGGTACTCCAAAAGTAACATTCTATCAGCCTTACTTCTTCCCAATGCATACTCCATCACTAGATTTATTTCTCTTGGAGCCAGGTTTTTTGTCAATACTTTGCCCAATTTTTCATCTAGGGCTACAGTTATCCGCAAAGCTTTTCCTGCCAAGTCAGACGCATCGCTTTTCCAGGTAAGTTTTGCAAGCATCGCCCTTATTTCCATGCAAAACTGTTCCTCCAAAACCGCTTTGTCTTTGTAAGACTCAACTTCTTCCTGATATAGTTCTAATTCTGTTTCCGCATTAACATAATCCCCTTCTTTAATTTTTAAGATAATGTTTTTGCGTTTTTTCCAACTGGCAAATTCTTCTACTCTAACATATCTTTCATATAAATCAGAGTTCCCACCAAGTCGCTCCAGAAGCCTGTCACGTAATAACATTGACGAAAAGCGTTCCCCACTTTCTATCCTGGTAATTAGCGATGCATCGCAAATCCCATCTGCAAGTTCCGGTGTTGTTAAATTATTCTTTAATCGTAAGTTTTCAATATATTTGCCAAATAAAATTTGCTCATAATTTTTCAATATCAATCGTATCTCCAATTCCCGTTATTACTACTATATTTTTGCATCATTAATCATTATAATTATTTTCAAGGTATTTTCAACCTGAAGCTCCTATCCGATAAATACACGTAAATAAAGCAGATAAGGATTTATAATAAATGCCTCCATTGAAAACCCTTCATCCCTGTGCTATATTTGTAGAAAATCACATATTTTAATTATGGAGGTTTCTTATGACAAACGCAGAAAAAGCATTACAGCTTCACGAGGAGCTTAAGGGTAAGCTCACCACAGTAAGCAAGGCTCCCGTTGATTCCAGAGAGGCTCTGGCCCTCCTCTACACTCCGGGCGTAGCTGAGCCATGTAAGGAAATCGCAAAAAATCCTGAAGATGTATATAAATACACCATTAAGTCCAATACCATCGCAGTTGTATCAGACGGTTCCGCCGTACTTGGTCTCGGCAATATCGGTGCTGCCGCTGCCATGCCTGTTATGGAAGGCAAGGCCATCCTTTTTAAAGAATTCGGCGGCGTAAATGCTTTCCCTATCTGCCTGGACACTCAGGACACCGAAGAAATTATCAAGACTGTTGTAAATATTGCCCCTGCTTTCGGTGGCATCAATCTGGAGGACATCTCCGCTCCCCGTTGCTTTGAAATCGAGGAGAGACTTAAGAAGCTGCTTCCTATCCCTGTTTTCCACGACGATCAGCACGGTACTGCAATCGTAGTTCTGGCAGGTGTCATGAACGCTCTTAAGGTAGTCGGCAAGAAAAAGGAAGACTGCAAGGTAGTTGTTAATGGTGCAGGTTCTGCCGGTATTGCTATCAGTAAGCTCCTTCTTTCCTTCGGATTCCCATATCTCACACTGGTTGACAAGCAGGGTATTTTAAACAAGAATTCCGAGGGTCTCAACTGGATGCAGAAGCAGATGATGGATGTGACCAACCCGGAGCAGAAGTCCGGAAAGCTCGCAGATGCTTTAGTAGGCGCTGATATTTTCGTAGGTGTTTCCGCTCCAAATATCGTGACTCCTGAGATGGTAAGCACCATGAATAAGGATGCTATCCTTTTCGCTATGGCTAACCCTGTTCCTGAGATTATGCCTGATCTCGCCAAGGCTGCAGGTGCCCGCGTAGTAGGTACAGGCCGCAGCGATTTCCCGAACCAGGTAAACAATGTTATCGCTTTCCCGGGTATCTTCAAGGGTGCTCTCGAGGGCCGCGCTCCACAGATTACAGAGGAAATGAAACTGGCTGCCGCTTATGCCATCGCAGGTCTGGTAAGCGACGAGGAACTTTCAGATGAGAATATTCTTCCTCAGCCTTTTGATCCACGTGTATGTGATGTGGTAAGCAAGGCTGTAAGAGATCATATCAAATAAGACTTAGCCAGGTAACCACTTTGCTTAAAGAAATAAAAACGGGGCAATCCTTTGAGATTTGCCCCTGTTTTTTTTGCCCAAAAGTTGTCAATTAGAACCGTCCCCGGTGACATTTTTTCTACCGGCCAGCAGTCGGTTAATCAGGTACTGATACACCTCAGCATTGGCCTCTTTCCAGCGGTTACAAATAGTGTCTGCTTCCTCCGGTGTCGTAACACAGAGATTCAGATTGATAAGGTCTGTTCCTCTCTCCGTAACACGAAGCTCTACTACGTACTCGTCTCTTCCTGCCTCATAGTAATCTGCCGTAGAGCTCCTCTTATCCTTAAGATGATAAAGCTCCTGCTGTAAATAAGCGTCGATTTCATCACGCTTATCAGTATCAATATCCTTGTAAAAAAGTGAGATAGTCTCCATTCCCTCAGGTGTAATCTGATATTCATGGGAATTTCTCTCTTCCTTTACCACTTCAATATATTTATCCTCCACCAGGTCTCCCAGCACATGCTGCATGGCGAAGAAAGGAGCATACTTTTTCTCCAGTACGATACGAGAAAGCTCTGCATTACTGATAGGCATGGCAAGTCTGTCCAGAATATAGAGAATTATAAGTTTATAGTACATCATCTCATCAGCATCAAGCTTCTCGTACAAAATATTATCCGAATCCATTTTACTGCTCCCCTAATAGCAAATTATCTATAAATTCCCAAATTTCTTCTTTTCCCACCTTGGTCTCTGCCGAAAATGGAAAAATTGGTGTTCCCTGTGGCAAATTAAGTCCAACTCTTATATCCTTCATTTTTTTCTGGAATTCAGACCTCTTGATTTTATCCAGCTTGGTAGCGATAATAACCGGCTGATAGCCACTGTGCACAATAAAATCATACATAAGCTTATCGTTGGCTGAAGGCTCATGACGAATATCTACCAGCAGGAAAATAGCCTGCAGCTGCTTGGAGGTACGCAGGTACTTTTCTATCATATTGCCCCATTTGGCCACTGTTTCCTGAGACACCTTGGCATAGCCGTAGCCCGGCAGGTCCACGAAATAAAGCTGATTTTCAACATTGTAAAAATTGATGGTCTGAGTCTTTCCGGGCTCCGAGGATGTACGAGCCAGTGATTTTCTGTTGATAAGACCGTTTATCAGAGAAGACTTTCCCACATTGGATTTACCGGCAAAAGCAATCTCCGGCAGGAGATTTTCCGGTAATTTACTTGTAATTCCACATACTGTCTCCAGTGAAACATTATTTACGTTCATGCTGCACCTTTCTATGCGTAGATGTCCTGCCTGCAGGTGTTAATTACTCCAAAGCAGGTGTCCTACTTACTTATTTTTACCTTTCCTCGTGTAGCGGCCAAAAGCACTTCTGCCATGGTACTTACAGGGATTACTTCCATACCGGCAGTAATTTCCTCAGAGATTTCGGATAAATCCGGCTTATTTTCTATAGGCACCAGTACTATCTTCATTCCTGCTTTGTTGGCAGCCAGCAGCTTTTCCTTGAGGCCGCCGATAGGCATTACCTTGCCTCTAAGGGAAATCTCACCGGTCATGGCAATATCATGTCTAACAGGAATGCCGCTTACAGCAGAATAAATGGCTGTAGCCATAGTGATACCTGCGGATGGACCATCCTTTGGAGTAGCACCGGCCGGCACGTGTACATGTAAGCTGTGCTCCTCAAACCAATTATCATCTATATCCCGAATGACGGAGCGTACATAAGAGAGAGCAATCTGCGCCGACTCCTTCATGACGTCTCCCAACTGACCTGTGAGTGTAAGGCCACCCTTGCCCGGCATTGTATTTACTTCGATCTGCAGGGTATCTCCCCCTACCTCTGTCCAGGCCAGGCCACGTACGATTCCCACGTCATCAGCCTTGTTGGCCTTCAAGTTATCATACTTTTTCTTACCCAGGAAGTCATCCAGGTTCTTGTCGGTAACCTTGACTACAGATGGCACAAAATCCTTCTCATCGGCATGCTCCTGCTTTTCCGTAAGAATCTTACGGGCTGCTTTTCTGCAAATATCGCCGAATTTTCTCTCTAAGTTTCTGACACCGGCTTCTCTGGTATAGCCGGATATCATAAGTCGGATAGCCGGCATGGATACCTTGACCTGTTTACCGGTCAGACCGTTCTTTTCAAGTTGCTTAGGCAGCAGGAAATCTCTGGCAATATGTTCTTTTTCATTCTCGGTATAAGAACTTACTTCAATAATCTCCATACGGTCCAGGAGAGGTCTGGAAATAGTCTTTAATGAATTGGCGGTACAGATGAAAAGTACCTCGGACAGGTCTGTGGGAAGTTCCACATAATGGTCCGTAAAATGCTTATTCTGCTCGGGATCCAGCACCTCGAGAAGTGCCGCGCTGGTATCCCCCTTGTAATCTGAGGACACCTTGTCTATCTCATCTAAAAGCATCAGAGGATTTTTTACTCCTGCTTCCTTAAGACCTGTGATAATACGGCCCGGCATAGCGCCGATGTAGGTCTTTCTGTGACCTCTTATCTCGGCCTCATCTCTCACACCGCCCAGGCATATACGCACATACTTTTTGTTGAGAGCTGTAGCCACTGAGCGGGCAATAGAGGTCTTACCTGTTCCGGGAGGTCCCACCAGACAGATAATAGGTGTCTGTCCCTTGGTATTAAGGGCACGTACCGATAAAAATTCCAGGATGCGCTCCTTGATTTTTTCCATACCATAGTGGTCGCGGTCCAGTATTTTTTCAGCATTCTTAATATCAAGATTGTCCACAGACATCTTGTCCCATGGCAGATCCAAGAGAGTCTCGATGTAATTTCTGCCCACAACAGCCTCAGCCTGAGCACCGGCAGATGCAGTGAAACGATTGATTTCCTTCTTGATCTTCTCCTTGATGTAAGGACTGCAGGTCAGGGTCTCCAAGCGGTCCAGGTATTCCTGGGCCTCATCGGCAGAATTTTTTTCACCCAATTCTTCGCGGATGACCTTCATCTGCTCTCTCATGATATAGTCCTTCTGATTCTTGTCCACCTTCTCGCGGACCTTGTTCTGAAGGTCTTTCTTGATTTTTATAATTTCGGTCTCATTGGCCAGAATAACAGCTACCGCCTGGTAACGGTCATAAATATCCACCGCATCCAGAATTTTCTGCTTGGCTGTAGGATTAATGGGGATAGAAATGGCAATCTGATTAATAAGCATATCCAGATTGTCACAGCCTACCAGCTGCTTCGCTATATCCGCACCGATTTTCTCATTCACCCTAAGGTACTCAGCCAGAATATCCTGAAGGCCGCGGAGCATAGCCCTCTGATCGATAGGTGGCAGCTGAGCCGCAGTAGTCTCAAATGGAATAGCCACTCTTCCCTCCAGATGAGGAGAAGTCTTGGTAAAGGAAAGCAGGCGGCCTCTTCTCTGTCCCTGAGCCAGCACGCGCACGAAATTACCGGGCATCTTGATGAGCTGCTTTACAAAAGAAATCGTGCCCATCTCATAGAGCTCTTCAATGCGTACATGACCTGCGTTGGCATCCTTTTCGGTCACTACAAGTACGGCCTTACCTTCCTTCATGGCGCTGTTAATAGCATTTACCGACTCGTCCTGATGAAGGTCAAAATGAATCATCATTCCCGGAAGCATAACAAGTCCCTTAATGGCCACTACCGGCATGATCTGCACCGGTTCAGACTCTATCGCATCCTTGTTCACTTCTTCTGTCACGCGGATAAACTCCGCATCCTTTATTTCTTTTTCGTTATCCTTGTCTGACATAGAACCCCCAAACATAACTTCAATTCACTTTTAAAGCGAATAAACCCTTATTTTCTCACAAATTCAGTGGGACCCAATTTGCTGTCTCCCGGCAAATTCAGTAAATCTAACGTTCATAGTTCTTTGCAAATTCTGTGAGAACAAAATTCCTTAGTTCTTTGCAAATTCTGTGAGAACAAGCTCCTTATTTCTGTCAAGCACAGTTCTTATAGACCACTCGTGAGCAAAAAGCAGCAGTGGTCTGTCCTTTAAATCCAGTACCTTCTTGGTATCAGATGTAACATTAAGCGCTGTAACATCAATCTCAGGATTGCCGATCCAGCGAATGTACTCGTAGGGCAGCTGATCCATACGAATCTCAACGCCGTACTCGGACTCCA
>JAZUHR010000201.1:0-5916 GCA_045641825.1 Lachnospiraceae bacterium | reverse complement strand
AAGAGGAGGAGGAAAACGACAGAAAGCTTGAGCCGAAGAATCTTACAATTCTTCAGCATTCAGCCCGTTTCCTGGTACCTGTTATCATTCTTTTCGGTATTTATGTAGTATTAAACGGACATCTGTCGCCGGGCGGCGGCTTCTCTGGAGGCGCTATTATCGGAGCAGGACTTATCCTTTACGTTAATGCTTATGGCTTTAAGAAGACTGAGAGATTCTTTACTTATAAGACCTTTAAGACTGTAAGCTTGATTGCCCTTCTCTTTTACTCATTAAGTAAGACCTACTCCTTCTTTACGGGAGCCAATGACCTGCATAGCATTATTCCCAAGGGAACACCGGGAGATATCCTTTCTTCAGGCCTGATTCTTCCCTTAAATATTGCGGTAGGAGCAGTAGTTGCCTGCACAATTTACGCATTTTATACCTTGTTCAGAAAAGGAGGCATGTGATGGGAGATTTACTTTCCGGCCTTTCTTCAAATTTTGTGGAAGCTGTATCCATGATAATTTTCGGAATCGGCTTCACCACACTTTTCCTGCATCCCAATATGATTAAGAAAATCATGGGATTCAATATTATGGATACGGCAGTATATCTGTTCCTGGCTGCGAAGGGCTATATTTTTAACAGAAAAGCCCCTATCGTGGTTGAGGGAAATACAGATGTTACTTCATATATCAATCCTATTCCTGCCGGCCTTGTACTTACAGGTATCGTAGTTTCCGTCAGCGTTACGGCGGTTATGCTGGCGCTTACCGTAAGACTTTACAAGCGTTATCATTCTTTGGATATTGATGAGATTACCAGAATGGTAAGGAAGGAGGGCAAATAATGGATTTTTTCAGGAATTTCCCCTTCTTTTCCATCGTTCTCTGCTTAATGAGCGGTGTAATTTCCTCAGTTTTACCTAAGAAGGCAGCGAGAAAACTTTCATATGTTGTGACTACGATTCTTACTGTTTTTTCGGTATGTACGCTGATTTATACCATTCAGACCGGTACCTTCTTCGTATATCGTATGGGTCACTTTGATGCACCATGGGGTAACGAAATCAGAGCAGGACAGCTGGAAGGCATTATGGCAGTATTTTTCTGCGTGATTATGTTCCTGTCCCTTCTGGCCGGTGAAAAATATATTGATCAGGATGTGAAGGAATCAAAGGGCAATCTTTATTACGCTCTTACCAATCTTATGATGAGTTCCCTCCTGGCTCTGATTTATACCAACGACCTTTTCACAGCCTACGTTTTCGTTGAAATCAATACTATTTCAGCCTGTGGACTTATAGCTATAAGAGGAAATGGCCGTTCGCTTTTAGCATCAGCCAAGTATATGATTATGAGCCTTTTGGGTTCAGGTCTTATTCTTATCGGAATTACCTTGATGTACGGCATTACAGGACACCTCCTTATGTCTAACATCAAGGAGAGTGTAGCAAAGGTGGTTTCTACAGGTCAGTATGCTGAGCCTCTTACTATCATCATTGCACTCCTTACCATAGGACTTGCCATTAAGAGTGCGCTGTTTCCTTTCCATTCATGGCTTCCAGAAGCCTACGGATATGCCACAGCATCCTCATCCTCTATATTGTCATCACTTGTATCAAAGGCCTATATCTTTGTTTTAATCAAGATTTTTTACAGAGTAATCGGTATTGATATCATCAGAGACAGCAAGATTTCAAATGTAATCTTCGTATTTGGCCTTATCGGTATGATTGTTGGTTCTGTATTTGCAATTTTACAGAAGGATATCAAGCGAATGATTGCATATTCATCTGTGGCTCAGATAGGATACATCTTTATGGGCTTTGGCATTGCCACAGAACTGGGTATGATAGCATCCATTTATCATATTTTCATGCATGCCAGCACAAAATCCATGCTCTTTATGTCATTTGAGGGTATCCGCAAGGTATCAGGCGATTCAAGCGATCTTAATGATATTAAGGGGGCAGGCTACAGAAATAAGACAGCCGGTGTGGCTTTTGCTGTAGGATGTGCATCCATGGTGGGTATTCCGCTTTTTGCAGGCTTTGTGGCCAAGCTGAATTTTGCGAATGCTGCGATAGAAGCCGGAATGCCAAAGCTGATTATCGTTATGATTACTCTGGCTATCAGTACTATCCTTAATGCGGTTTACTTCTTCAGAGCTCTTATCAGTATCTATACACCTTCTGATGCAGCTATAGAAGATAAGGTGGCTTTGAGAGCTAAGGTGGCCATGAGCAGACCCGTTTTCCTCATTGGCTTTATCGTAGTAAACATATTTATCGGTAGCTGCTGTGATTATGTTCTTGGTCTTATTGAGACCGGACTCAAAATGTTTGGATAAGGATTAAAATATGGATGTAATCAGTAATATTTTTTCAATAATGCCGATTATTGTGCCTATTATTGCAGGTATAGTTATGGCACTTGTAAAAAGAGATGAAAAGCAAAAGCATTCGTTTTCAAAGCTTGCAGTTATTATTCTGGCTGCAGTGGAGACAGCACTGGTGCTTTTATATGCATTTCTCGGGTCAAAGAGCCTTACTCTGTTTAAGATAACGGATGTATTTTCCTTCTCTCTGGGAAGAGATGAACTGTCCATTGGTTTTTCAGTTCTTTTAAGCTGTATGTTTCTGGCTGCCGCAATATTTGGCACGGACTACATGAAGCATGAGGACAGAAAAGAAGAAGCTGAGCAGAAGACCAAGACACTCAGGGCAGCCACCTTTTTCGGTGTGCTTTTCATAGTGTGGGGAGTACTGGTGGGTCTGGCACAGAGCCGAAATCTTCTTACCTTTTATCTCTTCTACGAGCTTATGACCCTGTCGTCAGCACTTTTGGTTATACATGATATGACTAAGGAGGCCATATTCGCCACCAAGAAGTATATTTATTATTCCATCGGTGGTGCCAGCATGGCAGTATTCGGACTGGCGATTCTTTTCCGCTTTGCCCAAAACGACGTTTCATTTATCGCCGGTGGTTACTTAAGTCATGATTTGTCGCCTGCTCAGCATGCTTCGGATGCCACAATGATCCTGGTGGCAATTTTCCTGCTTATTCTGGGCTTCGGTACCAAGGCCGGCATGTTCCCTATGCACGCATGGCTTCCATCAGCCCATCCGGTAGCTCCGGCACCTGCATCAGCTGTGCTTTCAGCTATTATTACCAAGGCAGGCGTACTTGGAATAATCAGAGTAATTTTCTATATCGCAGGACCTGAATATATAAGAGGCACCTGGGTACAGTTTGCTTTTATGGGGCTGGCTCTGATAACCGTATTTATGGGTTCCCTCTTGGCATACAAGGAGGACGTACTTAAAAAGAGACTGGCCTACTCTACAGTGAGCCAGGTATCATATGTGCTTTTCGGTATTTCCTGCCTGAATCCTCTGGCCTTTGTGGGTGCTTTACTTCATGTGATTTTCCATGCAGTACTTAAAACCACCCTCTTCCTTAATGCGGGTGCGGTTATTTACTCCACTCATAAGACAAGGGTATCCGAGCTTCTCGGTATCGGTAAAAAGGCTCCGCTCACAATGCTTTCCTTTACCTTTGCATCCCTGGGACTGGTGGGTATTCCACCTGTTTGCGGCTTTGTCAGCAAATGGTATCTTTGCCTGGGCGCCTTGGAACTTCCTGTAAAGTGGCTTGGCTATGTAGGCGTTTCAGTATTGCTGCTTTCAGCTCTTCTTACCGCAGGATATCTGCTTTCATTAACTATAGCAGGCTTCTTCCCGGGAGAGCATTATGAAAACGAAGATGGCAATCTGGAAGCAAAGGGTACAGTTAAGAAGGGAATGATTATCGTTCAGTGCCTTCTGGCTGTAGTGGCAGTAGTTATAGGCATTTTCGCATCACCTGTTTATGAGAGCATTCTTAGCACAGTACTTAAGTTGTTTTAGAGGACTTTAAAATGATGGCATTAACATTAATTCCTGTATTTTTCCCTATATTGGTCGGTATTTTTACCGGACTTGTGGGATTTAAAAACAGAAGAGCGAGAGAGATCTTCCTGCTGGTAACAACTACGCTGAATTCATTAATGATTTTAGCGGTATTGCTCGTATGCCCGGCAGGTGAGACCTTCAAATTTTTCCAGATTACGGCAGATTTGCCTATAGCACTTCATGTGGATGGGCCTGCCAGAATTTTTGCCGGACTTATTGCCGCATTGTGGCCTCTGGCAATCAGCTATTCCCTGGAATATATGAAAATTGAAGGCGAAGAGGATCCTTTCTACGCATACTACATGATTACCTACGGTGTAACTACAGGTATTGCTTTCTCAGCAAACCTCATGTCACTGTATCTTTTCTACGAATTCCTGACTCTGGTAACACTGCCTATCGTTATGCACGGTATGAAGGAGAAAAATACCGCTGCCGGCAGAATGTATGTTCGTTACTCTATAGGTGGTGCAGCTTTTGCATTTATAGGTATGATGGTGACTGCAGCCTTCGGAGGAACAGCGAATTTCACATATGGAGGAAGCCTCGATATAGCGGGTGCACCTGTTGACCTTTTGCGCCTGGTATATGTATTTGCATTTTTCGGATTTGGTATCAAGGCAGCTGTTTTTCCTTTTCATGCATGGCTTCCTACCGCATCCATTGCTCCTACACCGGTTACGGCACTTCTTCATGCGGTTGCGGTGGTTAACTGTGGTGCATATTCCATTATCCGTATGACTTTTTATGTATTTGGTCCGGATATCCTGTATGGTTCTTGGGCTCAGTACGTAGTAATGATTGCGGCAATGGTTACTATCATCTACGGCTCCAGTATGGCTCTTAAGGAGCAGCATTTTAAGAGAAGACTGGCATATTCCACGATTTCCAATCTTTCCTATATGCTTCTCGGCGTAACCATGATGACTCCTGCAGGACTTACAGGCAGCCTTGCACATTTCGTTTTCCACGGTATTATCAAGATTACCCTCTTCTTTGTAGCGGGTATCATGCTGAATAAGTATGAGATCGCTTACGTGAATGAACTCTTCGGATACGGACGCAGAATGAAGATTACCTTTGCTTGCTTTACTGTAGCTTCCCTGGGACTTATGGGTGTGCCGCCGACCATAGGCTTCGTAAGTAAGTGGAAGCTTCTGACTGCAGGTGCGCAGATGAAGGAGCCTTTAGGATATGCGGCAATGGCAACACTGCTTATTTCCGCGATTCTTACCGCAATGTATCTGCTTTCGGTAATTATTAAGCTTTACTTCCCGGGCCCGACCTTTGACTGGGATACTGTGAAGGATGCGAAGGACCCTAACGGATTTATGACAATACCTCTTATAGTTCTTGCAATTACCGTTGTGGTACTGGGCATGTTCTCAACACCACTTATTGAATTCATCAGCCGTGTGGCAGGAGGTTTGGTATGAATATATTAGATACTTTCTGCTCAATCGGGCTTTCCTTTACATATGATGGTTTTCGTATCGTGTACGCTATAATTACTTCTTTTGTATTTATTATGTGTACCCTTTTCTGTCAGGAGTATTTTGCCGGCGGACATGCGAAAAAGAGATTTTACACCTTCTGGGTAATTACATATCTGGCAGTAATTGGACTTCTTTTCTCGGGCGACTTTTTTACACTGTTCATGTTCTTCGAGACCATGTCCTTTGCATCTACCTTCTGGGTACTGCATGAAGAAGACGAGGGCAGTGACTATGCGGGACGCCTTTACCTTAGAATTTCCGTTATCTGCGGTCTTGTAATGCTTTTCGGTATTTTCCTGGTACAGCATATTTTCGATACTATTTCCTTCAAGGAATTAGTGGCTATCACAGGAAAAGAAGGCTTTGATCTTACAGGTGAGATGATGGCGGCAGCCTTCCTGCTTTTCGTAGGCTTTGGCGCCAAGGCCGGTGCGTTTTTATTACATGTATGGCTTCCAAGAGCACATACCGTAGCAC
>JAZUHR010000200.1:0-6558 GCA_045641825.1 Lachnospiraceae bacterium | reverse complement strand
AAGTTTAAATAAAAACGTTTTATATTAAGTGGACGATTAAACAATGCTTTAAATGACGGAGGAAAATATGTACAAACTGGTTATTAATCCTAATTCTGTAAAGGGACATATTAACCCTGAAATACAGGGACACTTCTCAGAACACCTGGGAAGATGCATATATGAGGGAATTTTCGTAGGAGAGAATTCCGAGATACCTAATGTTAATGGTATGAGATGTGATGTGGTGAATGCACTTAAGGAAATCAGAATTCCGGTTCTCAGATGGCCTGGCGGCTGCTTTGCCGATGAGTATCACTGGAAGGATGGCATCGGACCTAAGGAAAACAGAAAGAAAATGATTAATACCCACTGGGGTGGCGTTGTCGAAGACAACAGCTTCGGTACTCATGAATTCATGGAGCTTTGCAGACAGCTGGGGTGCAAGACTTATATTAATGGTAATGTAGGCTCCGGTACAGTTCAGGAAATGAGCGAGTGGGTAGAGTACATGACCTTCGAGGGAGTGTCTCCTATGGCTGACCTTCGTGCCAAGAATGGCCATGAGGAGCCTTGGAAAATTGACTACTTCGGCGTAGGTAACGAGAACTGGGGATGTGGCGGTAATATGACCCCTGAGTTCTACGGCAATATGTACAGAAGATATCAGACATATGTGCGTACCTACAATTGGGAGAGACCTATTTCTAAAATCTGCTGCGGTCCTAATGTAGATGATTACAACTGGACTGACAAGGTAATGGCTACCTGCTTCGCAGCACCTGATTTTCTTCACGGATTTATGGAAGGCTTAAGCCTTCACTACTATACTCATCCGGGCGGATGGGAGCACAAGGGTCCTGCCACAGGCTTTGATGATAAGATGTGGTATCAGACACTTAATAAGACTCTTTATATAGAGAAGCTTATTGAGCATCACGGCGCCATCATGGATAAGTATGATAAGGAACACAAGGTGGGCATGATTGTAGATGAATGGGGTACCTGGTATGATTGTGAGCCTGGCACCAATCCCGGTTTCCTTTATCAGCAGAACACCATGAGAGATGCACTGGTAGCAGGTATCAATCTCAACATCTTCAACAAGCACTGTGACAGAGTTAAGATGGCCAATATCGCCCAGATGGTAAATGTACTTCAGGCAGTTATCCTGACTGAGGGCGAAAAAATGATACTTACTCCTACATATCATGTTTTCAATATGTATAAGTATCATCAGGATAATGAGTTGCTTGAAAGCTCCATAGAGACAGAAGAAATTGGTCTCGAGGACCAGTGGAAGGTACCAAATCTCACTGAGTCAGTATCCAGAGACAAGGACGGAAAGATTCATATCACACTTACAAATCTTTCTGTTTCAGATAATTACGAGGTTGAAAGTGTATTGGTAGATAAGGCTATTACCAAGGTTTCAGGTCAGATCCTTACAGGAGAGACCAATGACCACAATACTTTCGATCAGCCTGAGAAGGTAAAGATAAAAGAGTTTACTGATTTTAAGATCCAGGGTGACAGAATTGTCATCAATATGCCTAAGTGCAGCGTTCTGCATCTGGAGGTGGAAGCTTAATCTGTAAGCAAAAGGGGTATTCGCTATGAAGTATAGCTATTTAAAAAAGCTTACAGCACTTGCGATGGCAGGTGCAATAATCATAACATCTGCACCTGCATTCGCAAAGGGTGCATCCAATGAGATAAAAGCGGCTACAGGCAACAAGGGTATTGTATCGAGCGCTGACAGACTGACTACAGGCTACACTACTGTGAGTCAGAGCTATAAGGCCTCTGAATACAAGGGGGCGGAGTTGACTGTAAGCAATACTCAGTACGACCTTACTCATGGAGATACTGTTAGTATCTCCGTGGAGGTACCTGAGACAGCGCAGTATTTTATCGGCTTCAACTATTATTCATACGATTCATCCATTTTACCTATTGAATTTGCACTTAAGATCGATGGAGAGATTCCCTTCTACGAGGCCAGAAGCCTTACCTTTGAGACTACCTGGGTATCCAAGGACAAGAGCGATATAGACCGCTACGGAAACGAAATTGTTACCCTGCCGGATAAGCTGCAGCAATGGGAAAAGAAATACCTGTCCGATTCCAGCTACAGATATTCTGAACCACTGAAGGTAGAGCTGACAAAGGGAAGCCATACTTTTGAAATTACGGTAAACGAAGGTACTTTTTATCTGGGAGACATTACTTTGGCAGCACCTGTGAAGGTAGCGGCCTATACCGGCTCCGAGAAAGCAGAGGGCAATGCCCTTATTACCATTGAAGGTGAGGAATTTTCCTACAGAAACGATTCCTCCATACATGCCACCTTCGAGTTCGACTCATCCTTATCACCTCTTTCAGCCTCCAAGAAGGTACTGAATCTGGTAGATGCGGATGCCTTCGACAAGGCAGGTCAGACAGTAGGCTACAGCTTCCACGTAGACAAGGCAGGCTACTACAACATCGCTGTTAATTACAGACAGTCAGACAAAAATGATTTTCCTGTATTTGTAGACTACAGAATAGACGGAGAAATTCCCAATACCGCTTTTCAGAATTACTCCATGAATTACAGCAGTAAATTCAGAAAAGAAATCCTTAAGGATGCAGATAATAAGCGCCTTAGCGTATATCTGACAGAAGGTGACCACGAGATTTCCATAACACTCAATGCCTCCAACCTTAGATATGCTTTGGAGCGTGTGGATGCCATTATGAACGGCATCAATGTCCTGTCACTGGAGGTTAAGAAGGAAGCAGGCACCAATAAAGACAAGTACAGGGATTTGAAGATTACCAGATATATCCCGGATATAGAAGATAAGCTGAACGGCTGGATAAATGA
Source organism: Lachnospiraceae bacterium (assembly GCA_045641825.1). Classification (GTDB taxonomy): domain Bacteria; phylum Bacillota; class Clostridia; order Lachnospirales; family Lachnospiraceae; genus RGIG3528. The sequence continues at coordinate 3,710 of JAZUHR010000200.1, read as the reverse complement.
ACTTTACGAGATTGCAGAGACCGCTACGGAATTCGTGGATGTCAAAAAAGCAGAGGATGTGGCAGCTTTTGCATATCTTATCATTGCAGCCAAGCAGCTTAAGACCCTGGCAGAAGAGCCAAATGACATTATTTACAGAGTGGATGAGCTTTCCACCAGCGTAAATTCCATAAACACTCAGATTGCCAATTTCGTTGATTTGATCAACAGACATAATATTTCTCTGGACAGAATATATATCTGCCAGGAGGATAGCAAGCTCCCCAAGAAGCTTAACTTCTTCAAGAGCCTGGGACTTTCCATTATGAGATTTATCAATTCCTTCTTTGGTCAGTCCTACAGTACCGCAAGTACCGATGATTCACACGTTCAGGTATGGGTAAACAGACCCAGACAGTACGTAGAAATCATGCAGAAGATGATTGATGAGGAATTCACTCCGGCTACCGGCATACAGGTAGATCTGGCTATTATGACGGATGTGAATAAGCTGGTACTTAGTAATGCTTCAGGTGATACTCCCGATATAGCGACAGGTATCAATTACGCTTTTCCTTTCGAGCTTGGTATCAGAGAAGCATTGGTAGACATGACCAAGTTTTCGGATTACAGAGAGATTTTCGGAAGATACGATGATGGTCTTCTGGTGCCTTCCGTAATCGGAGATGCCCTTATTTCCCTGCCGGAGACCATGAACTTCTATGTTATGTTTTACCGCACTGATATACTGGGAAAATTGGGAATGACAGCACCGAATACCATTGATGAGCTTATAGCCATGCTTCCGGATCTTCAGATGAGAGGACTTAATGTTTATTATCCTACGGCTTCCATGCTGGCCATGAGAAACTATCACGGTGTTACTCCTCTTATTTTCCAGAGCGGCGGAAGCCTCTACGGAGAGACTGCTATGGATCTTATGGTAGACAGTGAGGCTACGGTAAAGGGCTTCCAGACACTGACAGAGCTTTTCACTCTTTATAATCTGCCGGTGGATGTACCTAATTTCTATCAGCATTTCAGAAATGGAGATTTACCTGTAGGTATTGCAGATTTCAATTCCTACAATCTGATATTAAATGCGGCGCCCGAGATCGCCAATTCCTGGGAAATCGCTCTTATTCCCGGAGTGGTGGATGAAGAGACCGGCGAGGTTATGAGATATATGGCAGGCGGTGCCGAAAGTACTGTAATGTTCAAGTCAAACGATGAACGTGAGCAGCAGGCCTGGGAATTCCTTAAGTGGTGGTCCAGTGCAGATGCACAGGCTGAATTCGGTCAGATGCTTCAGATTATGTACGGTGAAGAATACATCTGGCCTACAGCAAATCTTGAAGCCTTCAGAAGACTTCCATTCCCTACCAAGCATAAGGAAATAATCCTAAGTCAGGCACAGAATATTTTAGAGGCACCAAGACTCTTGGGCGGCTACATGCTGGAGCGTGAGCTCAGCAACGCCTTCAACGATATCGTAGTAAACGGCGAAATCTTAAGATCCAGACTGGATGATGTAGTTAAGACGGTTAACCGTGAGACAGAGCGAAAACTTACCGAGTTTGGCTATATGGACAACTACGGCAAGATAATCAAGGACTACAAAGTGCCAAACGTTGAAACGGTAAGAAGAATTCTTGGTAAAAGTAATTAAGCAGTAAAGACAGGCATCATTGCAGGACGCAATGATATAAAGGAGACTTGCAGTTATGAAAAAGCATTATTCGCGAGTAGCGAGAAAATCACAATTTAATGCAATGGGATATGTGTTTTCCGCTCCCTATATGATTCTTTTCGCCATATTCATTCTGGCGCCGGTAATCATAGCAGTGGTGCTTTCTTTCACAAATTTCAATACCATCCAGTTCCCTAAGTTTGTAGGATTTTTAAATTACATCAACCTTATCACAAGCGATGATGTATTTATGAAATTCGTACTTCCCAACACTGTAAAATACGCACTTATAGTAGGTGTGGGAGGATACGTACTTTCCTTCTTACTGGCATGGGCACTGGCCAATATGACATCAGGCCCCAGAACAGTATTTGCGCTCATTCTCTATTCACCCAGTATGACAACGGGTGTAGCCATGGCAGTTCTCTGGAAAATCCTTTTCACAGGTGATCAGACAGGCTACATCAACAGCTGGCTTATGAATCTGGGAATTATAAATGAGCCGATCATCTGGCTCTCCAGCTCCAAATACCTTCTGCCAATTGTAATTATTATTGGTCTTTGGTCCAGTATGGGTGTTGGCTTCCTTTCAATCCTTGCAGGTCTCTTAAATGTGGATGAGACCTTGTATGAGGCAGCTGCCATCGACGGCGTACATAACCGTTTCCAGGAAATGATATATATCACTATTCCTTCAATGAAGCCTCAGATGCTTTTCGCAGCGGTTATGACCATAGTGGGAGCCTTCCAGAATGGTGCTATTTCAGCCCTTCTTGCAGGTAATCCTACACCGGGATATTCGGCACAGCTTATTGTAAACCATATTGAGGACTATGGTTTCATCAGATTTGAGATGGGATATGCGGCAGCGGTTTCCGTTGTACTCCTTCTCATCGTACAGATATTCTCAACACTCAGCAAAAAACTTTTTGGTGAAGAATAGGAAAGGAGAAAGATATGTCAGCGTACAGAGGACACAGAATGAATCCTGACAAATTCGATAAGAGTCAGATTAAATTCTATATATTCGTTATACCCCTTGTAATACTTACAGGCCTGCCTATCGTGTTTATCTTTTTCCATGCATTCAAGCCTATGGAAGAGCTTTTCGCTTTCCCGCCTAAGTTCATTACACTGCATCCTACACTGGATAACTTCAGAAAGCTTTTCAAAGCCTCCCAGTCGGCAGGTATTCCTTTAAGTAAATATGTTTTCAACAGCTTGCTGGTAACATCAATTGTAATTTTCTGCTCCCTCTTTTTCTCCACAGCTTGTGCTTATTCACTTTCCAAGCTCAAGTACAAGGGAAGAGATGCTATGTTTTCCATTAACCAGCTGGCACTTATGTTTGTGCCGGTATCAGTAATGATTCCAAGATATCTGATTGTGGACGTACTGGGACTCACAGACCATTATTCAGCAATGATTCTTCCGCTGATTCCGCTTCCTGTTTCTCTTTTCCTCTTAAAGCAGTTTGTGGATCAGGTGCCGGACTCACTGATAGAAGCGGCATATATGGACGGAGCCAATGAATTCCAGGTTTATTTACGAATTATCATTCCAATGATCAAGCCTGCCATTGCCACAGCGGCAATTCTGGTTTTCCAGCAGGTATGGACCAATCTGGAGGCTTCCAATTACTACATAAATGACGACGGCCTTAAATCATTGGCCTTCTACATGAATACACTTACCTCAACCACTACAAATAACACTGTAGCCGGTCAGGGTATTGCTGCGGCAGCATCACTTATCATGTTTATACCGAACCTTGTACTTTTCTGCATACTTCAGAAGCAGGTTATGAATACAATGGCTCATTCCGGAATTAAGTAAAAGGGGACAGGAGTTTATGAAACTAAAGAAAATAATAGTTTGCATATCTGTAGCGGTCTTTGCTTTCCTGGCCCTGGCAGAGAGCATAACGGTTAAAGCCGATGCTCCCTACAAGACCTACACTCTGGACGGTTACGGCTCTGTAATAGAGACACAGACAGCATATCTGCCTTACAGAACCATTACAAAGATCGGTGATATTTCT
>JAZUHR010000199.1:0-8606 GCA_045641825.1 Lachnospiraceae bacterium | reverse complement strand
TCACACTTGTAAAACTGTTATTTTCTGTATATACTACAGTAAAAATACTGTGAAAGGTAAGCCATACATGAATATTTCCAATATAGAATACTTTTTAACAACCGAGAAGGAACGCAATATTACCAGAGCCGCTGCCACGCTTCACATTACACAGCAGACCCTGAGTGCCCAGATTGCCGCCCTGGAAAAAGAAGTCGGCAGCACACTTTTTATAAGGAAGTCCCCTTTGGAGCTGACATACGCAGGTCAGGTCTTTAAAAACTATGCAGAGAAAGCTCTGAAGGATTACGAGTCTCTAAACCAGGAACTAATGGATATTAAAAATGAACAAAGCGGTATTCTCAAAATAGGCGTGGGCTTTACCCGCGGCAGAGTAATCCTGCCCGATATTTTAGACCCTTTCCACAGGATGTATCCTCTGATCCAGACTCACATTCTGGAGGATTCCAACGAAAATATAAAGAAAATGCTGGTAGCCGGAGAAATTGACATTGCCATCGCTTACTTTCCGGAAGTCATTCCCGGAGTGGACATCAATCATTTCTACCAGGAGGAGCTGCTTCTGCTGGTTTCTTGTGTGCTTCTCCGTGAAAAAGGCCTGGCCCCAAGCATAGAGTCCTTCGCCGACATCCCTTTCCTGGTCACCAACAACGATGACATAGCCGGCAGAATGGGTGAAAAAATCCTTTCAGAGATGGAATTTAAGCCTATCATATCCACCCGTTCCAAAAATATGGAGCTTCTCCTGTCGCTTTGCGTAAAAGGTGAAGGCGCCTGCTTTTGCTCCGACAGTCTTTACAAGCATGTCCTTACTCCCTCCGAGCAGGAAAGCCTGGTCGCACTGACCTTTGGCAGTAAAACCCGCTTCAGCATTTCTCTGGCTTGTCTTCAGAGCGGATACCGGCGCAAAGCTCAAATGGATTTTATAAAAATAGCCCGCGACAGCCTGGCCCTAAGTTAGTATCAGTCCTTGTGCGGGCTGAATCTGTCACTCATGTAATTCCAGAAATTTTCCACGGCAGGGTTGTACTTTTCCGGATCATCGGTTCTTTTTCGAATAAGCGCCAGATGCAGGTCCACCTGAGGTGACACTATATAGCGGTATGAAAGTCCCGGATATTCTGCCAGCAGAGAAATGGCCGAAGACGGCACCACTGCCACGCCCAGATCCACCTGGGCCATACTCAGCGCTGCCATCAGCAGAGAATATTCGCATACCACATTGGGCTCTATTCCCTCTGCCAGCATGGCAGTCATAAGAGCCCTTTTGGCGGCCTTTCGCCCGGAGACAATAAGCGGATACTTTGTAAGTTCCGCTATTTTTATGGGTTTTTCTCCCTCTTTATTGATTACGTTCTCCTTGCTGAACACTGCCAGATACGACCCGGAATAAATTCTGATTCCGTCAAAAAGCTCATTATTATATGGTTCCAGCACCACTCCCACATCCAGCTTATTGGAAAGCAACGCGTTGCAAATATCCGCAGATGTAGCGGCACTCATGTGATACATTATTTTAGGATTCTTCTCGTGAAAAAACCGAATAGCCTCGGGGAGCAGGGATACATAGGCTGCTTCCGCAGCGCCTATATATATGGTACCGCTTTTGCCACTTCCTATTTCTTTTATCTGGCGTTTGGTCTTGTCTATAGTTTCCACCAGGGACTTGGCTGAATCCAGCAGATACCTTCCCTCCTCCGTCAAATGCAGCCTTTGCTTATTCCTATAAAAAAGTGACACTCCCAGATCTTCCTCCAGACTCTTTAGCTGTCTGGAAAGTGCCGGCTGAGCAATATGCAGCGTTTTGGCTGCATTGGTCATGTTTTCCTCTTCCGCAATTACAATAAAATTTCTAAGTGCATCAATATTCATGCTATCTCCTTTTATCTCCTTTTATCCCCTTCACTTTAACGCTTTACAGTTAATATATAACACATCCCCATGAATAATAGCAAGTTAATATCAAAAATGTTATTAACTCTTCTTTTCTTTGGTATTAGACAGATAAAAACAATAGTTCTATAATACGGCCATCACAAACAAAGAAATGACAAAGGCGTCATACACAAATTCCTGTGTATGGCGCTTTTCTTTTCGGAAATGGAGTGAGCAATGATTAAACTAGTGGATGTAAACAAAAGTTATGGTGACCTTCATGTTTTAAAAAATGTCAACATAGAAGTAAACGAGGGCGAGAAGCTGGTAATTATCGGTCCATCCGGCTCCGGTAAGTCTACCACAATCCGTTGCATGAATTTTCTGGAAAAGCCTACCAGCGGAGAGGTTTGGATAAATGGTGAACAGCTTACAGACAGAAACAAGACCAGACTGGTCAGAGAAAATATCGGAATGGTTTTCCAGCAGTTCAACCTCTATCCTCATATGACCATCCTGAAAAATCTTACCATGGCTCCGGTGCTTCACAAGCTGATGACCAAGGAAGAAGCCAAGGAACTGGCCTATCACTACCTGGATCTGGTAGGGCTCAAAGCCAAGGCCGATGCTTATCCCAATATGTTATCCGGCGGCCAGCAGCAACGAGTGGCCATAGCCAGAGCCCTCTGCATGAAGTCCAAAATCCTGCTTTTTGATGAGCCCACATCGGCTTTGGACCCTGAAATGGTACAGGAAGTTCTGGATGTAATGATTAAGCTGTCCAAGGAAAATATTACCATGGTAACAGTTACCCACGAAATGGGCTTTGCCAGAGAAGTAGCCGACAGAATCATCTTTATGGATGACGGCAGAATTCTGGAGGAAGGTACCCCCGACGAGTTCTTCAATCACACAAAGAACGAAAGAACCAAGGCCTTCTTAAGCAAGATATTATAATCAGTCAAAAACCGAAGCTCCCCAAGCCACGGTTTTCATAAAAAGAAAAGGAGAGATAAATTTATGAGAAAAGGATTTAAGAAAGGTATTTGTACTTTATTGGTAGCAGGACTTGCTGTTTTATCACTGGCAGGCTGCGGAGGCTCCAAGGATGCTTCTGTAGACAAGGTTAAAAAAGCCGGCGTACTCAGAGTAGGTGTAAAGGAAGCCACCTTAGGCTTTGGTTACCTCAATCCCACAACAGGTTCATACGAAGGTCTTGAAATCGATCTGGCCAAAAAAATGGCTGAGGATCTGGGCGTAAAGGTAGAATTCACATCAGTAAATGCCTCTACCCGTGGTCAGCTTCTGGACGCAGGCGAGCTGGATATGGTAGCCGCTACATTCACCATCACCGAGGAAAGAAGACTTTCCTATGACTTCTCTACTTCCTACTACACAGACTATGTTTCCGTACTTGTAAGAAACGATTCCGGTATTGAGACACTGGAAGACTTTGAAGGCAAGACCATTGCGGTAGTTACCGGTTCTGTTTCCAAGAAGAACGTTGAGTCCGCTACCAGCGCCAACATTAAGTTTGTTGAGTATCCCGAGTATTCCGACTGTAAGCTGGCTGTCGCTTCAGGTACAGCTGACGGCTTCGCAGTAGACGTATCCGTACTTTCCATCTGGGTAGATGACGATTGCCACATTATAAGTGCCAGATTTGCTCCTCAGGAATACGGCGTAGCTACCAAGAAGGGTTGCCAGTTTTCCGAGTATGTAGACGGCAAAATCAAAGAGTGGCTTGCAGACGGCACAATTGCCAGCCTTATTGAGAAAAACGGTATCAAATAATTTCAACTAACGATCGGAGGTATTGACTATGACTGATGTATTTGCATTATGGAGATGGCAATATCTATGGAATGATCGAATGGTCTTCGTAAAAGGCCTGGGAGTAACAGTAATCATAGCAGCCGGCGGGCTTATGCTCGCCCTGCTGCTGGGTTTTTCCTTCGGACTTATGGCATCATCCAAAAATAAAGTAATTAAAGGCTTTGCCAGAGTTTACCTTGAGATTTTTCGTAATATTCCACTTACTTTACAGGTTCTGTTTATATACTACGCTTTCGTGTACAGCGGAGTCATGATTTCCCCCATTATAGTCGGTATTGTAGGCCTGGGCTTATGTATCGGTGCTTTGATTTCCGAAATAGTCAGAGGCGGTATCGAGGCCATTCCCAAAGGCCAGTACGAAGCTGCTGCCGCTCAGGGTCTTACTACCTTTCAGACCATGAGAATCGTGGTACTTCCCCAGATGATAAAAATAATTATGCCACCTTTGGCCACACAGCTGGCTGTTTTGGTACTTAACACCTGCGTACTGGCAATGATTGCCGGCGGTGATCTTCTGTACGTAACTCAGAACTGGGTAGCTAACGGCACCTTAAGTTACGGTCCTGCTTATCTGGTATGTGGCGTGCTTTTCTTCCTGGTATGCTATCCTATTACCAGCATGGCCAGACGTCAGGAACGTCTCCATATGGGTAACAGAAGATAAAGTAGAAAATTAACTATGAAAGAGAGGGATTGGAAGATGAATGTAAACCTTTTTGAAGAAATCAAATTATTGGCCACATCCTACAATCTTGACTATATATTTAAAGGCCTTCTGCTGACCTTTGAGCTGGCCTTCGGCATCCTTCTGGTAAGCTTTGTCATAGGAGTCTGCCTGGCTTTGCTTAAGACGTATGCCGGAAAGATTCCCGCAAAAATCATTACCGTATATGTGGAAATATTCCGTAACACGCCTATACTTTTGTGGATTTTCATCTGCTTCATATTTATGCCCTTCAGCAGTAAGCTTCTTCGAGCTTCCTCAGGTCTGTGTCTGGTGTCCGCTGCCGCTATATGTGAAATGGTCAGAGGCGGTCTCAACGCCATTCCCAAGGGGCAGATAGAAGCCGGTAGATCTCAGGGCCTCAACATGCTTCAGATTATTACCATCATTATTTTTCCCCAGTGCTTCAGAAGAATTATTCCGAATCTTATCAACCAGATGATTTCGGTATTTAAGGATACTTCCTTCCTGGGTCAGGTATCCATCGCAGAATTCCTTTACTGCACCAAAAAAGTCATGGCTACGGCCAATGTTTCCACCGGCCATGCCGTACTTCCAATGGACGTATTCATCATGTTCGGATTTGCGGCTTTGGTATATCTGGTAATCAACAGCCTGCTTTCAGCTCTTGCCAGAACAGCACAGAAAAAATTGATAGCTCATTAAAATACGGAGGATTTTATTATGGGATCACAGAAATACGCAATTACTATTACAAGACAGTTCGGCAGCCTTGGCCGTCCTATTGCCAGACGCTTGTCCGAAAAACTGGGCATTGAATATTATGACAGAGATATCGTGGATGAGGTAGCCAAAAAGACCGGCCTGTCCGTTTCCGAAATCAGTGACATAGAGGAAAGTGCCAAGAACGGTTTCATCAGCATGAAGTTCCCTCTGGGTTCCAGCACCACTGCCAAGCAGAACGAAATTTTTGCCGTACAGTCTCAGATTATTTCAGAGCTTGCCGATAAGGAAAGCTGCATTATCGTAGGCCGTTGTTCAGACTATGTACTTCGCGGCCATGACAGACTTATCAATATCTACATCTACGCCCCTTACGAGCAGCGTATGAAGAACTGTGTTGACACCCTTCACCTGTCCCCTCAGGATGCCAAAAAAATGATCAGCGATGTCGACAAGGCCAGAGAGCTTTATCACGCACGCTACGCAGGCTATCTGCCTCAGGATGAGGCTCACAAGGACATTCTGATAAACAGCGCTTTCCTCGGCGTAGAAGGCACCGCAGACGTGCTGGAATACCTGATCAGAAAAAAACTGGATCTTTCTTTGGACTGTGAATAATAAGCTCAGGTCCCCGAAAATCCGGGAAATATATACAGATTGGTGATGATATAGATGTTTTTTCAGACTATGATATCACTGCAGCTGCAGCTTTTTCTGCTGATAGCTGTGGGATACCTGTGTAAGAAAATCAGAATACTGACGAAAGAAGCTCAGAAATCCTTGTCTGATCTTCTGATATACATTATACTTCCTTGTAATATTATAGTTGGCTTTACCAGCGGAATTGACGTTTCCAAAGAATTGCTCACCTGCTGCCTGCTGGCTCTGGTAATATCCCTTGTCATTCAGCTTTTCAATACTTATGCGACCCGCCATCTTTTTGACAGATGGCCGGACGGAAAAGCTCACGTGGCCGCCTACGGCATGATTGTATCCAATTCCAGCTTCATAGGCATCCCGGTAATGGAAGTGCTCTATGGCCCAATCGGTGTCCTCTACACAGCCATTTTCCAGATTCCCATCCGCTTCACCATGTGGTCTGCCGGCCTTGCGCTTTTCACCAATGTAGACAGAAAAACCACTGTAAAAAAGGTCCTGTTGCATCCTTGCATTTTGGCTTGTTTTATCGGCTTTCCCATGATGGTGATGGAATGGTCCTTTACCGGAGTGGTGCAATCCACCATTCTTTCCTTAAGCAGATGTACCAGCCCCGTATCCATGCTGGTTATCGGAGCCATTCTGGGTGATATCAATCTCAAAAAACTGTTCGACAAGCATACTTTCTTTTTCTCTTTTATAAGATTGCTTGCTTTTCCCACACTGGTTTTCCTTGTTCTCTCCTTACTTAAGGTAGACAGGACTCTGATGGGAGTATCCGTACTGCTGACAGCAATGCCGGCCGGCAGCACAACGGCTATTCTGGCTCAAAAATACGGAGGCGATGCAGAATATGGTGCTTCCCTGATATTTGTCAGCACCCTGCTCTCCATCATGACTCTCCCACTGTTCAGTTTCTTCCTGTAGACAAGCATTTGTAAAGCCGGCTCTATATCCAATTATTGTCCCGTTTTATCCGGGAGCATAAGAAAGTCAGGTATTATAATGGTAGTATATCTTAGTGAATTAATAGCCGCATCCGCTCTGGGGGAACTCAAAAAACATGCCACCATCGTGGACAATTTTGACCATCCCGAAGAAATAGATGCCATGATTATCAGAAAGCAGCCCGTAACCAGAGAAATAATAGAAAAAGCCACCCGCCTCAAGGTTATTTCCCGTCACGGTGTAGGCTGTGATATGATTGATCTGGAAGCCTGCAAGGAATACGGTGTCAAGGTTATAAATCAGCCCGGAGGCAATGCAGAATCCGTAGCAGAGCTTGCTGTATCCTTTATACTGGCTCTGGCCAGAAAGCTTAAGTTGGCCGATCAGGGGCTTCAGGAGGGACGTTTCAAGGTATTTGCCCCCAAGGAGACCATCGGCATGGACACCTTTGGCAAAACTGTGGCCTTGGTAGGCAGCGGTCATATTTCCAAAAAGGTAGCCAATATTATGAAAAACGGTTTTAATTGCCGTATTCTTGCCTACAGCCCCCATCTGACCCCTGAAAAGGCTGAGGCCATGGGTGCCGAGTATTTCCGTGACCTGGACGAAATGCTTAAAGAAGCTGATATAGTAAACATAAGCGTTCCGCTTACCGATTCCACACGTAATATGTTTGGGAAGGAACGCCTGTCACTTTTAAAGCCCACCGCTATTCTGGTCAACACCTCACGCGGCGGTATAGTAGATGAGGAAGTCCTGTACGAAATCCTTAAGGATGGCAAAATCTGGGGAGCTGCTTCGGATGTATTTACCATTGAGCCTCCGGTAAAGGAAAATCCTCTGCTTTCTCTTGACAACTTCATCGCTACTCCCCACTTCGGAAGTTCCACTTACGAGTGCATGGAAGAATGTGGTATGGTAGCAGTTCGAAATGTTTTTGAAAATGTATGAAAAAATGACTCCCTTGCGGAGTCATTTTTTCATTTCTCTTATTATCTGTAGATAATGTCTTCTCTCTTCGGTCCGTTGGAAACCATTGTAATCGGCACGCCGATCTGCTTCTCGATGAACTCTACGTAATTCTTGAGGTTCTCAGGGAGATCCTCATACTTCTTGATGCCCTTAGTCTCGCACTTCCAGCCCGGAAGTACCTCATATACAGGCTTGCACTGAGACAGCTTGGAGGTAACAGGGAAATCCTTGATGATTTCGCCGTTGTACTCATATCCTACGCAAACAGGAATCTCATCCAGGTAGCCCAGTACGTCAACTACTGTAAGAGCCACTTCTGTAGCACCCTGTACGCGACAGCCGTAACGTGTAGCCACTGCATCAAACCAACCCATACGACGAGGACGACCTGTGGTAGCACCGAACTCACCACCGTCACCGCCACGACGACGGAGCTCATCAGCCTCCGGTCCAAAAATCTCGGATACGAACTCACCTGCACCTACTGCTGAAGAGTAAGCCTTAACTACTGTGGTGATATTCTTAATCTCGTATGGAGGAATACCTGCACCGATAGCGCCGTAAGCAGCCAGTGTGGAGGAAGAAGTAACCATAGGATATATACCGAAATCAGGATCCTTAAGGGAGCCCAACTGGCCCTCCAGAAGGATATTTTTACCAGCCTTCATAGCCTCGTAGAGGTAAGCACCTGTATCGCATACATACGGAGCCACCATATCTCTGTACTCATGAAGAGTATTAAGGAGCTCAGCCGGAACGATAGGATCCTTGTGATACATATGCGTAAGAAGGATATTCTTCTGCTCGCATACACGCCCAACCTTTTCTACCAGAAGCTCCTCGTTGAAAAGCTCAGATACCTGGAAACCAATCTTCGCATACTTATCTGAATAGAAAGGTGCGATACCGG
>JAZUHR010000198.1:0-3013 GCA_045641825.1 Lachnospiraceae bacterium | reverse complement strand
CCAAATGCAAACTTCTGTGTCATTTCAAGAAGGTCATTATCCGACTCTTCCGTCCCCTCTTCCAGCAATTTTTGCCTATCTACAGCTGAAATATCTGTACACATAACCTCAGTAGATAAAACTGTACCGCATGCGGAAATCGGAAAAGAACTTGCCATAAATCCATTCTTTGAAATGATGTCATATGCTTCGCACTTGTCCATAGAATCTGCATATTTCGAATTCTTGTTATATGCGAAAATAAATGTCCTTCTTCTTCTTTGTACTGCTCCATATTCTGCCGCATTGATTACACGCCATTCAACTCTATAACCAAGTTGAGCAAAAGACGTCAAAATAATACCGAAATCACGGCCACGCTGGCTCGCTGGAGATTTCAATAATCTATCTACATTTTCAAGCATTACAAAAGTTGGTCTTTTGGTAATGAGTATATCTCTAATCTGCCACCACAAAACGCCTTTCTTTCCTTCAATTCCTTTTGAAGATGAAAGTGAGTGTGCTACGGAATAGTCCTGACAAGGAAATCCGCCAACTAAAAGATTGTGGTCAGGAATATTATTTTTATTCATTGCACTAATATCTTCTCCAGTGTGATACTCACCTTTCAAATCAGTGCAATCTCCAAAATGATACACGTAGCAATCATGTGCCCATTGCTTTGTTTTTCCTGGCTCCCATTGTGAAAACCACGTAGTGTGCCAACCTGTTTGCAGTCTGTCAAAGCCTAGACGAAAGCCCCCGACACCTGCGAACAGTTCGCAAATAGTCTTATCCATTTTAAGTCCTCCATGGCATAATTTATGCCTTCTCACTTTTTCCTAGGCCTACATATTGTATTCGCACCATCCGATGATGGATCAATGGCCTAAACTCAATAGTATCATATTGCTTTATTATTTTCCATACCTTTTACAAGGAGCTAATGTTATTTCTGCTCCATTCGTCTATCAGTATCATTATTTGCTTTTTAATCTCATTGGCAGAATATCCTACCGGAAAAAAACTTCTTACATCATCCAACTTTACTATTACCCTTTCTGCGGTCACCTTCTTTTCTTCACATAAGATATCTATTATAGCCTCGCTTGTACTTTGATTGCTTTTTGATAGGGCTCGAATACGTTGCGCCTGTGATAGAGAGGGTGGACATCCGACATAATCCATAGCCATGCAAAAGTCCCTCTGTTCCTCTGCTCTTAGGTAGCTCAACTCTACAGCAGGATTGAACGAAACCATGCCCTCATCTACCCTTTTTAGCAACTCCGGTATTAGAAAAGTGAGCCTTATGTATCTATGTATGTTTCTGCTGCTATCCTTTGTCCCTTCAGCCACCATGCTGTCCGCCCGATACTTTTTGCCAACTTGGCACGAAGTGTCATTTAGTCGCTGCCCCTGTTTCTTCAGGGCTTCCAACTTTGCTTTATAGCTATAAGCTCTTTCTGATGGCAGTAGCCGTTCCCTATTGATATTACTATCAACCATTGCGATTACAGCTGTTGGGTCATCATATCCCACTATTATAGCCTCGATACACGTCCATCCCAGGGTCTTTACCGCATATACCCTTCTATGACCCGATATAATCTCATATTCGCCTTTTCCGGCCCTTCTGACCATAATAGGCACCAGTAGACCCACCTCACTGATACTAGCCGCCAATTCGTCCATTTCAGACCCTGTATGTAACTGAAAAGTATATCCGGCAAACTGTTTTAATTTGGACAGTGCGATGCTGACTTTTGTATTTTCCATAAAAATAACCGCCTTTCCTGCTAAATAAAACAAGAAAAATGCCTCCCGGGGAAAGTCCCCGGAAGGCAGTAAATAAGCGGTTTTTAATTAAATTTATCCTTAACCCCTATTTTCAGCAATAGCAGCCTGTGCAGCAGCAAGTCTAGCGATCGGCACACGGAAAGGTGAACATGATACATAGTTCAGACCAATCTTGTGGCAGAACTCTACGGATGTAGGATCACCACCGTGCTCACCACAGATACCTACGTGAAGGTTAGGATTTACAGGCTTACCAAGCTTAATGGACATTTCCATGAGCTTGCCTACGCCGGTCTGGTCGAGCTTAGCGAATGGATCGTTCTCGAAGATCTTGGTGTCATAGTAAGCATTGAGGAACTTACCAGCATCGTCTCTGGAGAAACCGAAGGTCATCTGTGTAAGGTCGTTTGTACCGAAGCAGAAGAAATCAGCTTCCTTAGCGATCTCATCAGCTGTAAGAGCAGCACGAGGAATCTCGATCATTGTACCAACTTCATATGTGAGGTTAGCGCCTGCAGCAGCGATCTCAGCGTCAGCTGTCTCAACTACTACCTTCTTAACGTACTTAAGCTCCTTGATCTCACATACAAGAGGAATCATGATCTCAGGCTTAACTGTCCAATCAGGATGCTTCTTCTGTACGTTGATAGCTGCACGGATAACAGCCTTTGTCTGCATAGCAGCGATCTCAGGATATGTAACAGCAAGACGGCAGCCTCTGTGACCCATCATAGGGTTGAACTCATGGAGACCCTGGATAATAGCCTTGATGGTCTCTACAGACTTGCCCTGAGCCTCAGCAAGCTTCTTGATATCTTCTTCCTCTGTAGGAACGAACTCATGAAGAGGTGGATCCAGGAAACGGATAGTAACTGGGTTACCCTCAAGAGCCTCATAAAGAGCCTCGAAGTCGCCCTGCTGGTAAGGAAGGATCTTCTCAAGAGCTGCTTCTCTCTCTTCTACTGTATCGGAACAGATCATCTCACGGAATGCAGCGATTCTGTCTGCCTCGAAGAACATATGCTCTGTACGGCAAAGACCGATACCTTCAGCACCAAGCTCACGAGCCTTCTTAGCGTCACGTGGTGTATCTGCATTTGTACGAACCTTAAGCTTTCTGAACTTGTCAGCCCAGCCCATGATACGGCCGAACTCACCAGCGATTTCAGCATCCTTAGTAGCAATGATGCCGTCGTAGATGTTACCTGTTGTACCATCGATAGAAATTTCATCTCCC
>JAZUHR010000197.1:0-13823 GCA_045641825.1 Lachnospiraceae bacterium | reverse complement strand
TGTTCTGGTTGTTGTCCTCAGGTGCTGTGGATGGTGTAGCCTGAGGTGTGGTTGTGGTAGTAGGCTCTGTGTCCTTCTTGCTGCCGCATGCTGCCAGAGCGCCGGCGAAAAGCGCTGTTGTAAGAACTAATGTTAATACTCTTGTAAATGTCTTCTTCATGATAAAAATCCTTTCTCTTTTAACCTTGTTACCCGCTAAAATATCCACGGGTAACTTTATCAATAGCTTTGCTACTGTAGTTTGTAATACCCTCGTATTTTTCTATGGGTCATTATTTTCGAAACCACTGGTGTTTCACATTCGCACTTCCTGATCAGAGAAATGCATTTTCTTTCGTGCACATAAACAAAGTCGGTGAGAAAAAGATTTGGTTTCAACTTTTTTTCAAAAAAAATTGTGTACTTTTTGTGTCTTATTTTTTAGCACGAAAACAGCTGATATTTCAAAAAAAGCAGCGAGTCTCCCCGCCGCTCTACCTATTTTTCAATATTTTTCTTATTAAGTATATACATGGCAGCACCCACAAAAATCATACCGCCTATGATATTACCCACCGTAACGGGGATTTCATTTGTCACAAAAAAGTTAAACCAGTTAAGGTGCGAAAGGTCTTCAAGAGTATAGCCGTACTTTTCCATGGCCAGAGCCCTGTACTCGGCATTTCCTGCAGCAAAAATCCCGGCAGGAATATAATACATATTGGCCACGCAATGCTCGTAACCACTGACCACAAATGCCATAATAGGGAAAAAGATAGCCCACGCCTTGCCTGCCACGTCCTTAGCAGCCGCTGCCATCAGCACAGCTCCGCACACAAATATATTACAGAGGATACCTGAAGCAATCCCCGCTACAGGTGAAACGCCGGCTTTTCCCATGGCTACCTTTATGGTATAGGCTCCCAGGGCTCCCGCGCTCATATTGAACTGACCGCTAAAATAGCAAAGCAGTGTCATCACCAGGCCTCCGATACAGTTGGTCACCCAGACTACAAAAAGTACTCTCACTATGGACAGCCAGCTGATTTTCTTATGGAAGGCTGCCATAGCCATCATGCAGTCGCCTGTGAAAAGCTCACCACCTAAAAACACAATCATCATAAGACCTACAGGGAATATACAACCTCCCACGAATCTGGCCAGGCCTACATTGTCGATAGAATGCATAGCCACATTGCTGGCTGCTGCGCCACCGCCTATATACATGCCAGCCAGTATTCCCAGCAAAACCAGTTTTCCAAATGGCAGCTTACTCTTTGCTACCGCTCCCTTTATATTGCCCTCCACAATCTGTGAAGGTGTATTAAAAAAATTGTCCATTTTTCCTCCAAATAAAAAACATTCCAAGGATATCATTTTATCCAGCTTTTCTCATTTGTCAAGAAATAAAGCGTCTTAATTCGCCAAATTAGTAAATTAAGTCTAAATCTTCTTTTAAATTAGCCCTTGTCTCCTTTTTATTTTAATCTTACAATGATATACTATATGATGACGGGGAGGGCCCCCGGCATATTAGTAGTAAACACAAATGAAACGAGGTATTTCCATGAAAGATGTGATTTCACTTTTGCTTTCCATGCAGGATGCTATTTTATTATTTATATTTGGTCTTATCCTTCTCATAAAGGGCGGCGACTGGTTTGTAGACGGTGCCGCAGGTATCGCCAAACGCTTCAAACTGCCTGACATCGTAGTCGGTGCCACCGTAGTGTCCATCGGCACCACTCTTCCTGAGGTAATGGTATCTACTATGGGTGCTGTCTCAGGCGAAAGTGCCATGGCTTACGGTAATGCCATCGGCTCCATTATTTGCAACACTGCTCTTATCGCAGCCATCTCCATTGCTTTTAATCCCGGTCCTGTCAATGTCAAGACCATGAAAATTCCGGTGATTTTCTTCTTTGTAAGTGCCGCTGTCTACTGTGTTGCAGCCTACATTCTCGGCACCTTCCCAAGATATCTGGGTATTATTATGCTGGTGATTTTTGTGGTTTATCTCTTTATCACTACTCGCCAGGGCCTAAAAAATCCTGATAGTGTCGAAGTCGAAGAAAGTGGCGATTCAGAAGGCTCTCTGTGGAAGCAGCTTTTTCAGTTGGTTGCAGGTGCAGCACTCATTGCTCTCGGTGCCCATCTTTTAGTTGAAAAAGGTACTTTTATCGCTACTGAACTGGGCGTACCTGCTACAGTAATCGCCCTGACCTTTGTGGCTCTGGGCACCAGCCTCCCTGAACTTGTTACCACTATCACTTCCCTGAAAAAAGGCCATGCCAGCCTTGGTATCGGCAATGTTATCGGCGCCAATGTTTTCAACCTGGTACTGGTATCCGGTGTCTCCGTAACCATCGCACCTTTCGACGTACCTGTAGCAAAACTTCTGTTCGGCTACAATTCATCCCTTATATTTGAGATACCTGTAATGCTTCTGGTTATGCTTCTCATGTGTATTCCTGCTCTTACCAAGAAGAAATTATCACGTTGGCAGGGCATTGTACTCCTCGCCATATATGTCGGCTTCCTGGCAGTACAGTTTATTGCATAAGCCGTGATGATTTTCCAAGCAAAACCTGTATGAATTCAGGTCTTGCAATCATAAAAACAACTCCTTACCAAAACAGGCAAGGAGTCTTTTTTTATGTTTATGTGTTTTTCGAAAACTGTTACTATCAGCCTCTGCTGCATTTGAAGAGAAGGTCTTCCCATCTCTTGTCCACCTCGGCCTGGAACTTTTCGATCAGTTCCTCGTTACCCGGCTTGAAAAGATGCTTAAATCTGCCCTGACTCTTAAGGAAATCCTCGATAGGCAGCTTCTTCTTGGGCTCGTATGAGAGCTTCCATACGCCGTGGTCTACTTCGAAAAGAGGCCAGTAGCAAGTCTCAACTGCCATCTTGCAGATATCCATAATATCAGGAGTATTGTATCTCCAGCCTCTTGGACATGGGGACATAATGTTAAGGAATGCTGCGCCTTCGGTATAGATAGCTTTTTCAGCCTTCTGGTGCAGGTCCTTGAAATTGCTGGTAAATGTAGTCTGAGCCACGTATGGTACGTAATGCTCAGCAATGATTGAAGCCAGATCCTTACGATACTGCACCTTACCATTGGACTGTGTGCCTGCAGGTGTGGTGGTGGAATCAGCATACATAGGAGTAGCTGAGGATCTCTGAGTACCGGTGTTCATGTATGCGCCATTGTCGTAACATACATAGACCATATCATGGCCTCTTTCCATAGCACCTGACAGAGACTGGAAACCGATATCGTAGGTACCGCCGTCACCACCAAATGCGATGAACTTGTAATTTTCATTCTCAGGGAGCTTACCCTTTTTCTTAAGTGCCTTGTAGGCTGTCTCAACACCCGAAAGTGTAGCGCCGGCATTTTCAAAAGCATTATGAATGTAGCTGTCTTCCCATGCTGTGTAAGGATATGTGAAGGATGCTACCTCGAGACATCCTGTCGCATTTGAAATAACTGCCTTATCGCCCTCGTGAAGTCCGCGAAGAACGCCACGTACCGCAATTGCTGCACCGCAGCCTGCGCAGAGTCTGTGACCTGAGGAAAGGCGTTCAGGCTTATTCATTACTTCTTTAAAATTGTAATTTTCCATCTCCATATTACGCCTCCTTACTTCTAAGTCCGATGTAACGATCCTGTGAGATCTTCTTGCCGTTCTCTACCACATCCTTAACCTCGGTGAAAACATCGGCAACATCCTCTACGGTAAAGTCTCTGCCGCCCAGACCATATACATAGCTTACTGTCTCGGTGAAAACTTTTTCACGGAACATACCTGCTGTGATTTCGGAAGAAAGAGGAGCACCGTTGCCGTTGTAGCTCTCACATCTGTCCATAATAGCAACACCCTTGCAATTCTTAAGTGCCTGCGCGATTTCTTCTGCCGGGAAAGGTCTGAATACTCTTACCTTGAGTAAGCCAACCTTCATTCCCTTATCTCTCAGCATATCAACAGCATCCTTGGCTGTACCTGCAGCAGAGCCCATAATAACCATTGCGTATTCAGCATCTTCCATACGGTATTCTTCAAAGAAACCATACTTTCTGCCGGAAATCTTTTCAAAGTCTGCTGCCACCTTAAGAATAACTTCCTTGGCATTTTTCATGGCTTCAACCTGTGCTTTTCTGGCTTCCATTACAAAAGGCGAGGTAGCGTAAGGACCTACTGCCATAGGCTTACCGGGATTAAGCAGGAAATCCTCCGGCTTGTACTCTCCCACAAACTTTTTAACGATATCGTCCTCTAAAAGTTCGATATTTTCTACGCCGTGGCTGGTAATGAAACCATCCTGACAAATCATGATAGGCAGGTGTACCTTGTTGTTTTCAGCGATAGGATAAGCCTGAATATAATTATCGTAAGCTTCCTGATTGTTTTCAGCATAAATCTGAATCCAGCCTGTATCTCTGGCGCCCATGCCATCGGTATGGTCACAGTTGATATTGATAGGGCCTGACAGTGTACGGTTAACGAGAGTAAGTACGATAGGAAGTCTGTTGGAAGCTGCAAGGAGCAGTTCCTCCCACATGTACGCAAGACCTGCAGATGATGTGGCTGTCATGGTACGTGCGCCTGCAGCCTCGGAACCGATAGCCGCACTCATGGCACTGTGCTCGCTTTCTACAGGAACAAACTCTGTGTCCATCTGACCGTTGGCGATATATGTGGATACCATCTGAGGAATCTCTGTGGATGGTGTAATAGGGAAAGCAGGCATAACATC
The DNA here is from genome assembly GCA_045641825.1 of Lachnospiraceae bacterium. GTDB lineage: Bacteria > Bacillota > Clostridia > Lachnospirales > Lachnospiraceae > RGIG3528. Next base: position 9,080 of record JAZUHR010000197.1, on the reverse strand, counting down.
AGGATTTACCTGACGAATAGCATATGCAACCGCTTCATTTCCCGATAAACGATCTCTGATTGCCATTTATTTGCCCTCCTTTTTCTCGATTGCACCGAAAGGACATACCTTCATGCAGATACCACAGCCCTTGCAGAAATCCAGGTTGAAATCAAGACGCTTGCCATCCTTAACAGGAATGCAAAGATCGGGACAAACCGGTGCGCAAAGCAGGCACTGCTTGCATTTATCTTCTACAAATACAGGTGTGATGGTTCTCCAGTCACCTGTCTTAAACTCCTTGGAGGTACCGCCGGCAAAAACAAAAAGGCCCTCTGTCAAATCTTCATAAGGAGTTGAATTGTTGATTTTTGTAACATCTGTTCTCATTTTCTTCCTCCTTTATTTTGCATTTGCTACAGTATCGTAGGCTACCGTAAGGGCCTTCATATTACCTTCGATAACTTCGGGTTTCTTGGCAAATTTGTGCTTATAAGAGCCTTCCATCTCGGAGATAAACTGCTCTCTCGGCATGATATCCGCAACTGCCACCACTGCTGCCAGCATAGGTGTATTGGGGATGTTTTTACCCAGATTTTCAACGGAAATCTTACGAGCGTCGATGGTGAAAACCTTGCCCTCATATCCTGCAAGATAAGGCATTACTTCTTCCTTAGTCTTGGTGGTATTGATAATAATAGCCCCTTCCTTCTTAAGACCTGCTGTAACATCAACAGACTCAAGGAGAGTCTCATCCACAACCACTACATAGTCAGGATAATAAATGTTGGAATGAACTCTGATAACATTTTTACTGATTCTGTTATAGGCTGTAATAGGAGCTCCCATTCTCTCCGGACCATACTCCGGGAAGCCCTGTACATACTGACCGGTCTTGAAAGCCACATCAGCAAGTAACAAAGCTGCAGTCTTGGCACCCTGACCGCCACGGCCATGCCATCTGATTTCAACAAGCTGGCTGCTCATAATAATTCCTCCTCAATATAGTAAAATAGTGCAATAATTTATCGCTTTAAAACACGAAATTAACTAATGAAGGGTATTTTATACCAAAGTCGGGAAAATCTCAACCATAAATACAGAAAAAATTGCATAAATATCATTTTATCATTAACATTATCTTGTTTTCTTATATAAAATAAGGTAAAGTAGTCAAACAGGGTTAAGATTTTGTCAATGTTTTTCATATTACGGACAAAAATCGCAATGTAACTTATAAAAATAAAGGAATACAAAATGTTTAAAATCATGAATCTTGAAGATGCAGCAAGCCTTATCAAAGACGGCGACTGTATCTGCGTCAACTCTTTTGTAGGTATCGAAGCCCCGGTAGAACTCCATGAGGCCATCTATACCCGCTATGCAAAGGAGAAATCCCCCAACAATCTCACAGTAGTTTCATCTGCCGGTTTCGGTAACTGGGAGGAGGACGGCTGTGCTGAGCAGTACATCAGAGAAGGTGCTGTCAGCAAGCTGATTTGCGGTCATTTCGGTGCCATGCCCAGTACCAAAAAACTGGTGCAGGAGGACCACTTCGAAGTATATAATCTTCCCCTCGGCTGTATTTCACATGCTATCCGTGCTCAGGCCCAGGGCCTGCCCGGCACTATTTCCAAAGTAGGTCTGGACATTTTCGTAGACCCCCGTCAGGAAGGTCCCGGAATCAACAATCTTTCCACAAGTAAAGAATATGTTCAGCTTATCAATTTTGATGGTGAAGAATACCTTTACTATAAATTGCCCAAGCTTACCGTAGCCCTCATGAAGGGTACGGTAGCCGATAAAAAAGGGAATATTTCCTTTGACGACCAGTATATATCCGGTGATGCTCTTTCCATCTGTCAGGCAGTCAAATCCAACGGTGGCAAGGTCATTGTTCAGGTGGACCGACTGGTTCCCAAATCCTCCCGTCCCCGTAACACCATTATTCCCGGTGCATTGGTAGATGCTATCGTAGTAGTGGAGCCTCCGGAGCGTCCCGTATCCTATCGTGCCCTTAGCGGCAGCTTCGAAATTCCTTACGGCGAATGGCGGGGCTGGCAGGATATGATCGACGAAGTAGCCAATATGCGCGGCAAATCCAATCCTTCCTACAGAGTCATCGGAAAGAGAGCCTCCAAGGAACTTCGAGAAGACGACTTGGTAAATATCGGTATCGGCATTCCGGAAGGTGTCTGCGATTATGCCAGAAAAAGCGGCATTCTTAAAAATATCACCATGACTGTAGAATCCGGCAGTATCGGCGGTCTCCCCGTCTCCGGAAAAGTATTCGGCGCCATGATCAGTGCCGAGTCCGTTTACGATATGGCCAATCAGTTTGACCTCTATGATAACGGCACTCTGGATATCTGCTTCATGGGCGGCTTCGAAGTAGACAAGGAGGGCAATGTCAACGCCCACAAGGGTCCCGGCACCTATTCCGGCATCGGCGGCTTCGCCAATATCACCGCCAAGACCAGAAATGTGGTTTTTTGCCTGACTTTCAATACCAAGGGTCTGGAAATCACCCGCCAGAAGGATGAGGTCACTATCGTTCAAAACGGTTCCGTACCTAAGTTCGTGGACAAAGTACAGTCCATCAGCTTCAACGGAAAACGTGCTGTGAAGAATGGCCAGCGAGTCCTTTATGTGACAGAGCGCTGCGTATTTGAACTCGGTAAAAAAGGCCTCAAACTGGTAGAAGTTTATCCCGGCGTAGATCCTAAAAAGGATATTCTTGACCTTCTTCCTTTCAAGGTAGAATACCCGGCCAAAATTACCAAGCGCCACTGATTTTCACAGTCACCTTAAATTTTATCCAAAACGCAAAGAAAGTGAGAGAAAAGGAGAGAGCAAGGAATGAAATATTCCCGCTCTCACTTTTTTACATACTTTTCTCACTGTTTGTTTCTTATATGCTTTCCCACCTGCCGGATTTTTTTAGAAAAGATCCAGCATGGAGTCCAGATAAATTTTCTCTCTTACCTTAAGTTGATGCTCAGGCTTCGTCATATAGTAAAGAATGAACTCCAGTAAAATAGCGGAGCCCAGGCTTCTTCCTTCTATCTTGAATTCCCTGAACCCCTCTTTAATATATTTTTCAAGGATATCGTGAGTTCCTATAAAAGCGGGACTTTCCATTGCCCTTGAAAAAAGATACCCCTCTTTTCCATGTGCTCCCCGGCAAATGTGGTCGGGACAGTTTTCTCCCAGGGCTTTCCTACTCACATTTTCATAGCATTTTTTCCTGTCTGCGCAATTCACATCACAGCATTCATTACAGAGAAATTCCGTTTTTCTTCTTAATTCTTCAGGAATTTTCGTTAATTTATCCCATTTATTGTTAAATCTGAAATCCGGCACCACATAGCTATAATCCTTGCAGGCAAGTTCATCCAGTAATTCAGAAAAATCTGTAATCACCTTGGTCGTGGACGACACAAAGTAAAGGCTTGGATAGTGCTCATGTATATGCTTCATTAAGAGTGGTGAACTTACAATAACTCCATTATGAGGCTTTTCTCCATTATGAGGCTCCTCTCCATTATCAAAAAGGCCACAAAGCTTATTGCATAATTTGTCTGTAAGATGCTCCTTCGTGATAAGGGAATTACTAAAGGTAAGTCTGGCCGAAATGCCGAATTTTCTCATTAAATTCCTCACCTTTTCGGGCTCATTTTCTCCGTATCCCACTCTTCCACCTCCCCAGATGCAGTCTGCTGGCGCACCGTAAATCGAGCCGATTTCGCACCAGTCGTAAAACCAATCCCGGTGTTCAAAAAAAAGAGGCAAAAATTCCTTGTAAAAATCGTAAAATTCAAAAAGGCCCGGCAGGTGATAACGCGCTTTTTCCATTTTTTCATTCGTTTTCTCTATAATTTTTTTTGAATTCAGAGAACTCCTTTCTCAGTTCTATTTCCAATTCTAAATGTATAATAATCTTTCTTATATTTATATTAAGAATCGGCAATTTGCTCGACTAACTTAATTTTCACGAGTACAATGAATACACGTGTTTACATTATCTTTCCATGGAGGCTTGTTATGAAAAACAATGTAGCAATTTACAAAAGAATCGGTTTCAAAATACTGTTAGGTGTGTTTGTCGCCGTTGTAGCCAGTTTGATGGTTAACAGTATCATCGCAACCAATGTTGCCAAAGAGAAGTTGATTGATGCTAAAGTTGAAACCATTATGGATGTTTCCACCGAAAAAGGCAGCGCCCTTGAACAGTATATCGCAGACAACAAGGCGATTACAATGGCCATTATTGATAACAACGACTTGGTTGACATAGCCAAAGCCGCTAAATCCTCCGGTAAATTTGATGCAGCAAAGCAGGCTGAATATGCAGCATACCTCGCTGTCGTTGCAAGCGCCATGGATAATATTTATGAGAATCTCTTCATTACTATCGGTTCGGCGGGATTTGCAGACTGCCTCGGTAATGCTACTCTTCATGACGTAAGCGAAGAAAATTTCTATATCCAGTGCTTAAAGAACGGCTACTATTTCGGTAACAACGTTTCTCCTATTACAGGCAGACCCGTATATGTTATCGCATATGCCATCAAGGATCCTGCTACAGGCGAAGTACTTGGTTCCATCAATGCCTCCATCGACATGCAGTTTATGGGTAAAAACATTGTGAAGAGTGATTCTGCGGTAATCACCATACTGGATCATGACGGCTATATTATCGCCACAAACGAAAGAGCAGAAGATAATATCCTTTTCAACATAAAAGAAACCGACCCTACAGCTTTCGAAGCTATTATGAATTACAAGCACGGCTACAACGTGGTTGACCTGACAAAGTGGGGTGGCGCCGTAAGTTATCTGGCTTTCTCAGTTTCCGATAACTTCATTACAGAAGTATCCGTAGACTACGACGACATCATCAAAGAAGCAAATAAAATGGGACGCCAGCTTACCGGTCTTTCAGTTGTAATGGTACTGATATCTCTCCTTGTTGTATTCGTAATTATCGTTCTTAACATCAGACCTCTTCAGAGAGGTGCTGCCGATATCCATTCTATGATTAACGATATCAGAGAAGGACACGGTGATCTTACCAAGAAGCTACAGGTAAGATCCAAGGATGACGTAGGCTTTATGCTTAATAACGTAAATGAGCTTACCGAGACCATGGCCGGCATTATCTCAAATGTTCAGGCCACCACAAACGCTGTTGCTACTTCCAGTGGCGACATCAGTCTCAGCATTGAGCATGCAGAAAATGATATTTCTCATGTTTCCTCCACAATGGAAGATATGTCAGCTTCCAGCCAGGAGACCAGTGCTAGTATCTCCCAGATTATGACCAAGGTAAGTGATGTAAGCGACCTTGTAAATGATTTCAGCAATCAGAGTAGAGAACAGGCTAAATTTGCTGACGAAGTAATGAAGAAGGTTGATGATATCCGTAAGGCTTCAGCTATTGAACGTATAAAGGCAAACGAAGCTCTCAATACAGTTACAGATAACCTGCGTAAGAAAATTGACAATGCAAAGCGTGTACAGGAAATCGGCAATCTTACAGATGAAATCATCAGTATTTCAGCACAGACCAATCTCCTCTCCCTTAATGCCTCCATCGAGGCTGCAAGAGCCGGTGAGGCAGGTCGTGGCTTCGCTGTCGTAGCAGACGAAATCAGAGCCCTGGCTGACTCCTCCAAGGAAGCTGCCAACCGTATTCAGGAAGTTACAGAAGGCGTTATCATGGCAGTTGAAGCCCTGGCCAAGGATGCTGCCGATGTTACAGACTTCATGCTTACAAGCAACGAAGAAGGTCATGCACACGAGGATGCCCTCACTGAGAACTATAGCTCCGACATCAAGGTTCTCTCCGAGGCCATGGTTTCCTTCAAGGATAACAGCGACAACATTCAGGATTCTATCCAGGTTATCAAGTCTGCTATTGAAGCAGTTGACACTGCAGCTGAAGAGAATGCCAAGGGCATCGCTGATGTTGCTGAGCTTACAGTTAATATCACCAACGAGCTTCAGGGCATCGTTACCAAGACTACAGACAACTTAAATGAGGCAAATGCACTTGCAGATACCCTCAATATCTTCAAGGTTTGATTAAGAATTAATACAAAGACCGGTTCACCTCAGGAGCCGGTCTTTTATTTATTGCTTCATTTATTATTGCTTCTTTTATTTTTGATTTCTGAGTCTTCTCCTCACTCTGTTTAAGTGTCGCTGGTAATCTCCGTTTTTCAGTAATTCGCACAATATATACTGCTCCAGTACCGGTACTGTACAGGAGTAGAAACCAAGCTTTTCTCTAAATACCTCTACCAGTTCTTCCGGCAAAATCATATAGCCCACTCTGATTGACGGAGCAACAGTCTTGGAAAAGGTATTTATATAAATTACTCTTTTGCCACCTGAGAGGGTAAATAGAGTATCCTCCAGTTTGCCGGAAACGGTAAGCTCTGAATCATAATTATCCTCCACTATGTATTTGTCTGAACCTGCCCAGCGTAAATAGTCCTGTTTCTTGGATATTCCGGCGGTAATATTACTTGGATAGCTGTGAAAGGGTGTCACGTGAAGAACTTTGGCTCCGGTTCTTAGCAATTCCGAGGTCAATATGCCATCCTTATTCATATCCAAAGAATCTACCCTGTGTCCCAATGAAGTATATACCTTTCTGATTTTATCATAACATGGATTCTCCACCGCGATCTCAGCATCACTGTCAAAAAGCTGTGCCACCAGGCCGTAGAGATACTCTGCCCCCGCACCTACCACTATCTGATCAATTCCCACATGTATGCCACGCGAGGTAGCCAAATAGCCCCGGATAGCCTCCCTGAACTCGATGCAGCCCGCATTGGGAGCCTTCTCCAATATACGCTCTCCATAGTCCAGCATGACCTTTCTGGCGGTCCTGGTCAGCACACCGAAAGAAAAATCCCCCTTTGAGTGATGCGTTATGCTGTGACGATCTCCGGTTGTCCCGCTTTCCTCCTTGCCCTTTTCCTTGTCTCTACTTAATTCCCCTATAAAGTCTGAGGCCTTATATATAACAAAATAGCCGCTCCTCTCCTTAGCCTCCACATAGCCCTCCTCGCAAAGCAAGGCATAAGCATTCTGCACGGTGATTACACTGACACTTTCATTTAATGCTGTGCTTCTTTTGGAGGGCAGCTTCTCATTGTATTTATAATCCCCCGAGACAATCTTCTCTTTTATCCTCTCGTATATATCTATGTATGCACTTTTTCTCATTTCATCTCCTTTTTTGAACGTAATGAAAAAAATGGAGAACTCCGTCAGGGGTTCCTTCTCCATCTGGTTATATAAAAATTTCAATATTTGGATATTTTTATATTATCAGTTTTATTGTAACCTATGGCACATAAATTTGTAAAGTACATCTTAAGGAGAGACCGCTATGAAAATCACAACAAAAGAACTTACAATCACCGCAGTCCTGGCTGCCCTTGTTTTTGCTGTTACCTACCTCATTCAGATTCCCATCCCAGTGGGTTATTTTAATATAGGCAACAGCATCATTCTACTGGGTTGTCTCCTGGTTCCCATGCCTCAGGGTACATTTGCAGGAAGCATAGGCTCCGCTCTTGCCGACCTCGTCTCCTACCCTATCTATACCATTCCAACACTCGTCATTAAGGCTCTCATGCCCGTTGTTTTTTACCTTATCAGTAAAATCCCTTCGAAAAAATTCCGCCTCTACATTCCGGCAGTTGCAGTATCTACCCTAATTCCTCTGGTGGGCTATACCGTAACAGGTTGCTTCATTTCAGGCAGCCTCATGACGGGCCTGGCTCAATTCCCCGGACTGTTAATTGAATACGTCGCCAATCTGGTTATTTTCATCCTGCTTTACCGCCCTATGCTGCAGCTTTCCAAGAAACTTAACAATATTTGATTTTTATCCATCAAACTAAAATTCCGCATAAAATCGCATATTTATTTAGAATTCGGTTTCGCCTTTTTTTATTTTAGCCTCTCTTTATTCATATTTAATTATATAATTTTTCATACGTAGTATAATCTTCTCATGCTTTTTCAAGTAAAGGAGAAAAAATGGACGCTAAGCCATGATAATTCACGCTATCGCGTGAAGGCTTAGCTTTTCAAACTCCTAACGGAGTTCTCCATTTTTCACTTCGTTCAAAAAGGAGATAATATGCGTAGTATCAGAAGAAAAATGATGTTGTTCATCGGTTTCACTGTAGCCTTTGCGCTGATTTTGGTAACAGTGCTTACCGGACTTACCGGCAGAGACTTGATTACCAGAGAATCCGATAAAACCATTACAAATGCCGTTGACGAGCAGGTAGCAGCCATTAATGGTGACCTCACCGAAGTAACTACTACTCTGCAGGCTGTAGCAAGACTTGTAAGTGCTTCCTACAAGACCACCGATCTTAAGACCTATGAAGGAATCCTTTCAGAAATCATTAAAGATAATGATATGGTTTTAGGCTCCGGTATCTGGTTCAAGGAATATGCCTACGACTCTTCGGAAAAGTTCGTTGGCCCATACGCCTACAAGGACGGCAGCGATATCGTTATCACTTACGAATACAGTAATGCTGATTACGACTATTTTGCTCAGGAATACTATCAGATTACCGAAGATAATTTCAATATTCACATTACAGACCCATATTATGACGAGACCAGCGACACTACAATGTCTACCACCTGTATTGCCATTCCCGGTGAAAAAGGTGAGTTCATCGGTTGTGTCACTGTAGATATCGAAATCAGTTCCATCAAGAAAATAATCGAGTCAATTTCAGTAGGTGAAGGCAGTTCTGCAATTCTTACCACTGCAGACGGACTTTACATCGCAGGTGTTGAACAGAGCATGATTCTTACTCCTACGTTCAATATCACTAAAGACGAAAATGAAACTCTTGCAGTCCTCGCTACCGAAGCTCTTAAAAATCGTGACGGCAACGGCGTATATATGATTAACGGCGAAAAGATGCAACTTTTCTACGATGCTATTCCTGCTTCCGGTTGGGAGATTTTCATATCCATGCCTGTAGCGGAAATAAATAAACTTGTAAATATCATGGTTCAGCGTTCCGTTATAGTCGGTGCTTTTTCAT
>JAZUHR010000196.1:0-16456 GCA_045641825.1 Lachnospiraceae bacterium | reverse complement strand
GGTCTCAGGGCCTTTGTAACCTCCAATATAGGCGCTGTATCCGTAAGTGTCTCCACCTCCGCTTCTCTTGGCGGCGAGTCTGCCATTTGGGATGCAAGCGGCAAGAGCCTTACTCTTAATTTGAACGAAAATACCACATATACCCAGTCAGAGATAGATAATCTTATAGCCAAAGCAAAACAGGAGGACTCCACCGCTACCGGCACTCCTGCCGAGATAAAGGTGAGCCTGCAGTACGGTTCCTATACAGCCTCCTCCGCCACTACAGGTGCTACTACTGCAGCCGGCGCCAAGGCTTCTCACAGCTATGCCGCCCTTCCGGACGACGTGGTTTTCGTAGGTGCCAACCAGATATCCATAAAGGCACGTAAATACGGTGAAGAATACAACTTCCACCTGGATATCTTTTTCTCACCTGAAGAAGAGCACATGGAAATTGTAAATGCCATGAAATTTGATACCGATGGTGCCCTGACCACTCAGAGTTTCGGCAAGGGTGGATATCGCGAGCTTTACCTTACCCGCGGCAAGGAATATTCCGCTGCCGATATAGAAAATATTTTTAAAGCTTATGGTCTCGATATGGAAGTCACCCTGTCAGGTGCCACTCCTGATGAGCCCAATACCCTGTTTGTGGTAGAAGATCCTACTCCGGCCGGTGCCAAGGGGTATACCTGGTGCGGTACACTCTCAGGCGGCGCAGGCCTCGGTGACGACGATGCATATCTGAACCAGGCCCAATATGATAGCCCGGCTTCTTCCGGTGGACTTATCCTTCAGGTAGGTGCCAATGAGGGCCAGACCATCAGTTTTTCCATAGGCGATATGTCCGCAAGTGCTCTCGGAGTTACCGGAAGTCATGTAAATGTTGCCACTCAGTTATCTGCCTCCAAGTCTATTTCCCATGTAGATGAAGCCATACAGATAATTTCCAAGCAGCGTGCTCTTCTGGGTGCTGTGCAGAATCGTCTGGAGCACACCATAAGTAATCTCGATAACACCGCCGAAAACCTTCAGTCTGCCGAGTCCACTGTTCGTGACGTAGACATGGCAGATGAAATGGTAACCTTCAGCAAGTACAATATTTTACAGCAGGCCGGTCAGTCTATGCTGTCTCAGGCCAACCAGTCCACTCAGGGTGTTCTTTCTCTGATTCAGGGCTAAAAATAATAAGCTGATACCTATACTGCAGTAAGCCTTCCCGTGATAGAAAAGGATTGACACATGTCCGTATTGGAAAACATCGCCTTAAACATGAATATTCAAAATAACACTTCCGGTCCTCAGAAAGGTTCCGGAAGTATTAATAATGCGAAAAATGAAATTCTAAAGGATATAGCCTCACGTCTTATCTCTGCATTGGAATCCGGTGACAGTGAGGCCGCTGCAGAAATTAAGGCCGAGGTAAGGGATATTTTGCAAAATCAGGTCACTTTAGAGCTGTCTGATTCCTCTCTTATCACAGGCCGCACCGACACTCTTCTTCCCCTGTCTATAGGCGATACCGCGTCCTTCAAAGCCACTATGACCCCCGGCGGTGAACTCACATTAAGCCTCATATCAACTGATCAATCTGCCGCCGGACAGGATTCTCAAATGTCTATAGATAATCCCCTGGTAAAAAAGGCCCTTACTGCCGCTAATATCCCGGCAAATCCCCGTTCCCTTCTGGTAACTTCGGAGCTGATTTCGGCGGGTCAGGCAGTAAATGCCGCAAATATAAGAAAATTCATTACTCTTTCCATAAAAAATCCCGACATCCCCGTAAAGGATCTGGTACTTCTGTCTGCTAATAAGGTTCCCATGACTCCATCCAATCTGCAGGCCTTTTCCCAGCTGGCGAAGGGTGATACAGTATGGTCAGAGCTTGATGGATCTGTAGCTGATACTACTATTGCTCAAAATTCTACCCTGGTTCAGGATAACGCTGTATTTCAGAACACTGCTTTATCTCAGGATAATGCCGCATCTCAGAATGCCACATTAAATCAGGATAACGCCTTATTTCAGAATTCTCCTATGGCTCAGAACACTAATATATCTCAGGATTCTACTGTAGTTAAGGCCACTCCCTTATCTCAGGATACCGCTTTATCTCAGAATATGGATGCATCTCAGGATATCGCTTTATCCCGGAATATGGATGCCTCTCAAGATACCGCTATATCTCAGGGCACTACTCTATCTCAGAACACCGCTGCCGCCCTTACTTCAGATGCTGTACAGAATCCGCCATCAGCCGAACCAGAAGCTGTTGTGTCAGGCTCACAGGAAAACATAACCCCAGGTGCTTCCCCTGAGAAAACAAGTCACCCCCAGCCAATCGAGCCCCGTGACTTCAGTGAAAAGGCTGTCAAAAAATTCTACGACGCCCTTAAGAATACTGAGACCAATCAGGCTGAAAAGGCACCCGCTCCTCAGCCTTCTGATAAAGAGCCCGCTGCCTTAACAGAAAAAAACATCCATGAGGCTGCGGAAAAGGCTGTCCAAAATAACGTAAGTGCAGGAACTGCCGAAAAAATCCAGTTTATGCAGGATATAAATAATGTCTTCCCCTTTATTCAAATTCCTGTAAAGCTCCAGGAAGAAAACGCCAAGGGCGAGCTTTACGTATTTGAAAAGAAGAAAAAATACAATCCTGATGAGCCACTTACCGCAGTCCTCCATCTGGAGCTGGAGTCTCTGGGCACCACAGATATCAAGGTATCTCTCTATCAAAACAAGGTTACTGCTCTCTTCGAAGTGGCAAGCGACGACTCTGTAAGTTACTTTAAAGATGAATTGGAGAGCCTGTCCGAACGTATCGAAAAGCTGGGCTTCACGTTATCTTCAGACTTCAAGGTAAAGGAGCCCGCCTCCGAAGAAAAGCCCCTCCTCTACCAATTTCTGGAGGCTCATTCCCCCAGGAACTACAGCAGATACACCTTCGATGTACATGCATAATTTTTTAAAACAAAAAGACGCAGTCCTAATAGGCTGCGCCTTTTTTATGTGTTGTGACCTTAGATAATATCCATAAGTCACTTTTTATATTCCGGCTATATAGAATTCAAAATGAAGCGGCTTATCGCCCGGTATGCGATACTTTTCATGCACAGGTGCTCCCCATGAATCATCTCCGCCTACCCCCATCTGCTTAAGATTTACACGGATAATGGTATAGTGTACATCCGGCAGTTCATAGTAGTGCTTGGCATTCTCCATCTCGTGAGGTGTGTAAGGAAGTACGTTTACCTCTATACTGTCACCTGCAATCATAAGTCCGTGACCGTTTGCATCAGTAACAGCCATAAATCTTACGCCTGTACGGTTACCACACTCCTGTGGCATCAGGTAAGGTGTTACATTTTCAGATGCCACGAACTCATACTGAGAGTACTTTGCACCACGGCTTCTGTCAGAATAGCACTCCTCCGGACCGTTGCCCAGATACTGTACGTACTCGAAATCCGCAGGAAGCGTAAACATCATACCGAATTCAGGCATGCATGGTGCTCCCTTAATACCTGCATAATCCATGGACACCTTGATAATACCGTTATCCTGGCACTCATAGGATACATTCAGGAAATTATCCTGTGCAAAGCCTGCCAGCATATAGGTCATATCCAGCTTTACAGGAGTGGTCTTTTTCTTCTCAATATTGCTCTTTACCACTCCGTTATACATGGAAGCCAGCTTCCACTGACCACTGTAGAGAGGCATGCGGCTACCCATATCGTTATCCACAGGAGCTCTCCAGAAATTCGGCTTGGGCGGTATGGAAAGCATTTCCTTGCCATTGACCTTCATGGAGATAAAGCCCTTCTGCTCCTTGGCAAAAATGTATTTAAAGCCGGCGCCTTCTACGGCCACATTAAAGTCGCAGTTGATTACCTCAGGCTTATTCATCTGCGGCTCCAGATATGACTTCATCATATCGAGACCAATGAGTGTCCCCGATGGATTAAACTGTTTTTCACCAAAAGCAATCTCATAGCCTTCCTCTGCCCAGAGTGTGTCCTCTGTAAGCAGGAATGCCACATTGATATTTACTTCATCTGTCCTTTTGCCTACCTTCTTAAGGGGCAGTCTTACGGTCTCTCCGGGAGCACAAGGCACTACCATACTCTCCATCTTGACTACTTCGCCGTTTACGGAGTATGTAACCACGCACTCGTATTCATCAGTATTGGTGAAAAGGTTGTAGTTGGTGATTACTGCTTCACCCTCATTTACCTCTACCTTCACATTCTGATAGAGGAACTTGACGTCCTGCATCTTGGGGCTGTTGCTTCTGTCTGCAAAAACAATGCCGTCACCACAGAAATTGTAGTCGTTAGGTCTGTCATCGAAATCGCCGCCGTACATAATCGTCTCTACGCCGAAACGATCCTTTTTCACAAAGGCCTGATCGATATAATCCCAGATGAATCCACCCTGATAACGGGGATTTGTATGGGAAAGCTCTGTATATTCATCCATATTGCCCAAAGAATTACCCATGGCATGCATATATTCGCAGCAAATAAAAGGCTTCTCCGGATGCTCCTTAAGGAATTTCTCTATATCCCATGGCTTCGGGTACATCTGGCTCTCTACATCCGATGTGGCATTGTAGCTTCTGTCGTGGCAGATGCCTTCATAGTGCACCAGACGTGTATTGTCGCGCTTTCTGAAAGCCTCCGACATAAGGAAAATATTCTTACCGCCAAAGCTCTCATTACCGCAGGACCAGAACACGATAGCCGGGTGATTTTTGTCACGCTCCTGCACTGACTTCACACGGTCCAGCACCACCTTGGTCCACTTAGGATTGTCCTTTGGTAAAATATACTTGGGATCACAGTCAGGCTTACTCCAGGTACCATGTGTCTCCAGATTACACTCATCGATAATATAGAGACCATATTCATCTGCCAGATCATATAGGAAGGTCTGATCCGGATAATGGCAGGTACGGATGGCATTGATATTATGGCGCTTCATGTTGATGATATCTAAGAGCGTATCCTCGTAGGACACGGTACGTCCGGTATCACAGCTCATCTCATGACGGTTAACACCGTTAAATACGATACGCTTTCCGTTAATCTTAAGGAGTCCGTCCTCCAGCTTGAATTCACGGAAGCCCGCTCTTGATTTAACGATTTCCGTAACATTGCCTTCTTCATCCTTCACTTCGAAGGTAAGTGTATAAAGATTTGGCTTTTCTGCACTCCACAGCTCTACGAAATCCAGCTTTACCTTTTTCCTGATGGAGCCATCCTTACTTAATTTGCCCTTTATCTCGATGCCTTCTTCGCTGATGCAGGGACCTTCCACCGACAGAGTTATATCAGCATTTGCGGCTCCTGTAAGCTTAATTTCCATATCCAGAAGACCGTTCATATAGTCATCTTCAGGAAGGGCCTTAATAAACATATCCTCTACATGTACCTCAGGCACAGATACCAGATTCACGTTACGGAAAATACCGGAAAATCTGAAAAAGTCCTGATCCTCCAGCCAGGAACTGGTGCAATACTTATACACCTGAACAGCCAGACGGTTTACGCCTTCTACATTGAGATCCTCCGTCACATCAAATTCATGAGTAGTAAAGGAGTCCTCGGAGTATCCCACAAAATTACCATTCATAAAAACTGCGAAGGCAGCTTCCACTCCCTCAAAAGACACATAAATCTTTTCACCGCGCATAGCCTTCGGTACTACGAAGTCCTTTACGTAAGACGCTGTAGGATTGCTCTTAACAGGCACCTGACCGCTCTTTAATGCTTCGTGTCCATCCCAGGGATACTGCACATTTACATACTGCGGCTCACCATAGCCCTGCATCTGAATGGGAAGCGGTACGGTCACATCATCAAAATATGACACATCCGTATCAGGCTTCTCAAAGTCTATCGGCAAGCAGGAAAGATTCCGGGAATAAAACATCTTCCAAGTGCCGTTAAGGCTTTCCTTGAAAGATGATTTGTTTTCTGCCGCTTCTTTAAGATTTCTGTAGTAATCGTGGCTGCTGTGAGCCTCTCTTCTGTTGACTCCGAACACTTCAGGATCGGTAAGCCATTTCAAATCCATCTGCATAAGCTGCACCTCTTTATTATTTTGTCGTTTCGCTACCTGCAAAACGCTTTTTTAATTCCTCCAAATCCAGCTCCCAGTCGGTAAGAAGCCTCTCCAGAGAATTATATCCAAAAGAAAAATCAATATCCGAGACTGACAGAATAAAGCGCTCCCGACCGCTCTTTTCATCGAAAAGCCTTCTCACATACACCGTGTAGAGCTGATCGGCGATTTCTGCCTCTCCCTTATACTTCACCTTTTCAAAGCCAAAGGCTTCTGCATTTTGCATTTCCTTTTTATCGGTCGCAAAGGAATCCGGTCTGTAAAAGCTTTCCGGCTTTTCAACGCTTTCAAAAAAGTCAAAAATGCTGAGCTGTTCCGGTTTTTTCTCTCTCATTACTGCTCCTCACGGGCACCTTGAATCCCTATTATGAAAAGTATCAGAGCCAAAAGCATCACCAATGTACCCACAATATAATAGTACCTGATATAAGTGCTTACAGTGCCGTAAATCTCCAGAATTCCGTCGATAATTGCTCCCACCGTAAGTGTAATGATGCCACAGTCATACATGCTGTTACTAAGATGGCCCGGCATATATTGCACAGGGGATTTTATAAGAATTATACGGAAAAGGCAGCCAAATACCAGGGCATATACAAATGCATATATCAAGGCATAGGAAAAAACATTGTAGGCAAAATACTCGTACACTCTGCCCACCAGACAGAAGAAAAGAGCAAGATAAAGCCATATATCAGCCTTTTTTCTAAGTGATTTTTTTACTTTTTTAATAGCCAATGTAGACAATCTCAGATAAACCCCTTTCCTCATATTTTCCTGTGGTTGCATTATATGGTCGGTTCTGTACTTTTCCTTCAAAAATTAACGATGAGGTCTGTCCCCCGTCCAGATTGTAAAGCCATACGCAGCCTGCACTCTGACCTATTTTTATCAGTTCTTCGTATGTTACTCCCGCATCGGAACTTGTTCTTCCGTCTACTACTATGAAAATATAGTGTCCCTCTGCGTTCTGACCTATGGCTGTTCTGGGATTCTGTGCCACCAGTTTAATCTTGTCCGAGATACAGGTGTTTACGTCATATACCACTTCACCTTCATCCATAAGCACAGGACCAAAGGAGAAAAGATTCAATGCGCCTGCTGCTGCCAGTTCTTCGCATGTAACATCATTTTCACTGATAAATTTATGACTGCCGTCGGCAAAAAGTACTAAATCCTCTCTTATCTGACCGGCCTTTACAGTGGCTTTTTTATTCCTGTACACCAGCCCGTTTCTGATAACGTAGCCGGCTCCCTCTGTATACATATCTCCGTTAATAGCTACAAGCGGATTACATTCACTTGACCACTGAGCCGCTGTCTTTCTTTTTCCCGCAGGAGTAGAAATCTTCAGGTACTCAGGCTTGGCTATGTATATATCAGACACATATACCGTAGTAGTGTAACTCTTTTTCTTATACTCGTAGGTATAACGGTACTTGATTTGCTGTATCTGTATCTCTTCATCCTCCAGCTTATAGATGACCTCAGCCCCTTCAGGAAGAGCTGTAGGAGTAGGAGACGGCGTATTCGTAGGAGTCGGTGTACTGGTAGGAGTCGGCGTGCTTGTAGGATCACCGGGCTGGGTAGGCTCAGGGCTGGGAGTGTCGCTGGGCGAAGGCATCGGCGTTTTGCTGACGGCAGGCGTACCACTTGGAATAATAATGGGGTTTAAGTTCATATCCTCATGAAAAACAAAGATCTTCAGTATGACAAAAACCGTCGCCGCCGTAAGTAATATATAATAGATTATGGGAAATAAGTATTTTTTCATATAAAGCTCAATTTTCTGCAATATTTTTTCGGCAAAATGCCATCCTTTAGTATAGCATTATTTGTCTTTAATTCAAGTAAAATCCTTTTGAACACGCTCACATATTTTTTCAAAATACTCGTAAGGAACCGACAGATTTCCTCTCCCCACTCCTATCCTGATATCAGGCTTATTCTTCCCATGGTAGTCAGAGCCTCCGCTTTTAAGCAGGCCAAAATGCTCAGCCATAGCCTTAAGCATTTCAGCGTCTCCCTCTTTGTTGGTGGAATGAAGCACCTCCATTCCTTCGATTCCTGCCGGAAGCAGGCGTTTTTCAAGGAGCTCCAGTACCTCTCCGTGATTCAGCTTGTAGAGAAGCGGATGAGCGATTATGGGCACGCCGCCAGCATTTTTTATAAGGCGGATGGCCTCCTCAGGCTCCATGAAGTCTCTGGGCACATAGCAGGGCGCATCATTATTCAGATATTTTTTAAAGGCCTCATTTTTATCGGTTACAAGCCCTCTTTCACACAGCACCCTGGCAAAATGAGCACGTGTCACCACGGTTTTGGGATTGCCGGCACATAATTCTTCATGAGTAATCGTAATGTCAAAAAGTTCCTTAAAGCGGGCAATAATCTTATCATTTCTGCTGTCTCTGTTGATGATAGCCCTTTTAAGCTCCCGGCAAAGTTCCTCATTATGTGGGTCTATAAAAAGACCAAGAATGTGGATGTCCCGGCCTTTGTAGCCTGCGGAAATCTCCACTCCCGGCACCAGAGTGAGGTCAAGGTCCGGATTTTCCTCCTTTGCCCTTGTGAGCTCTGCTAAGGCCTCATCATAGCCCTGTGTGGTGTCATGATCCGTAAGCGCCATGGCAGAGAGCCCTGCTTCTATCGCCAGTCTCACGTCCTCTGCCGGTGTATTGGTGCCATCGGATGCCGTGGAATGAATATGTAAATCAACTTTTTTCACGCTGTTTCCTCTTTCTTGTAATTTTTCTATATGTATCTTATATTTTTTACTTTTATTCTCTTTCCTGTGTTCATTTTTACTTTTCTACCGATCGTCTCATGATGGTTAGGTTATAGGAGTGCTACCGCAAAGTCAATAAAAAACACAGATATTTATATTTATTTTAACACTTTCACCTTTTTTTTCCTAGCGCGTCACTTCTCATAGTTGTAAACTAGAATGGTAAAGAATTATTAGTGCAGCCATGCCGGTTCATGTTAAACCATAATAATTCACGCTGTCGCGTGAAGGCTTAGTCTTTCAAACTCCTTCGGAGTTCTCCATTTTTTTCACTACGTTCAAAAAAGGAGATTATATGAAATTCACTTTTTCCAAAAAGCAGCTTTCCCCCATATATGAAGGCGAAAAAAACTGTTTTCTCATGACTAATGGTCTCGGAGGATATTGCTCTCTCACCACAGCCTGCTCTAATGCCAGAGGCGACCAGGCTCTCCTTATGTCTGCAGCCAAAGCCCCAAATCTGCGCTATCATCTGCTGACCAACACCTCAGACAGACTGAAAATAGACGGTCATCTCCTGCCCCTTTCCTCCCAGCGGGCGCTTTTACCTGCCAAAGACAAGGACTATACCTCTTCTTTTTCCGAATTTCGCTATGATACATATCCTACCTGGGATTTCGATATTCCGGGTATTTCCCTTCGCAAAAAAATCGTAATGGCCTACGGCTACAATACCGTGGCTATTAACTATACCATATATAATCCTGACCACAAGCTGATTTCCCTCTCCGTAACGCCCCTTTACAGATGTACTCTGAAAAATCAAGGCTTTGACTCCATTTCCGACTCATCCGTGGTAAAGCTTTCCACCAACGGCGAGATTCTCCCTTTGGAAGAAAAAGTAACGGAGCCCATATATTTTTCTCAGGACGAAAGAGACGGTCGCGCTGCCTCTTCCTCCTGCTTTGTCTCCAAGATGATAAGCTTCGTTTCAGACGAAGAAAAATGCGATTTTTACGTGGTTTTTTCCGCTGAAGATTTTTGTGATGGCAATCCCAATACCTTTGCCAAGGTAGAAAAAAGCCATTTAGATCACTTAGACGAGATCAGGAAAAATATGAAGCTTGAAAGCGATCTTGCCCGCACTTTGGGGATCTCTGCCGATGCTTTTATCGTAAGAAGAGAGTCCGTGGACGGACAGACCGTAATCGCAGGATATCCCTTCTTCGAGGATTGGGGCCGTGACACCTTTATTGCTCTCCCGGGGCTCACTCTGGCTACCAGCCGCTATAATGAATGCCGCGAGATTTTAGAGACCTTTTCCAAATATGAGCAAAATGGCCTGCTACCCAATCTTTTCCCTGAGGGTGATATGAACCCTATGTATAATTCTGCCGACGCACCTCTCCTTTTCATAAATATGATTTACCGTTATGCGGATGCGTCAGGCGACTGGGAATGGGCCTACAAAATGGTGCCGGTCATGGAGTCTATCGTAGATCACTATATTAATGGCACTGACTATCATATCAAGATGGATAGCGACGGCCTTATTATGGCCGGAGAAGGCTTAGAACAGGTGACCTGGATGGATGTCTGCGTGAATGGTTTTCTCCCCACGCCCCGCCACGGCAAGCCTGTGGAAATCAACGCTTATTGGTATTCTGCCCTAAGAATCCTGGACCGTTTAACGGGCATGCCACGCTACAGCGAGCTGGCAAGGAAGGTTCAGAATTCCTTCCTGTCCCTCTTTTGGTCAGATGAAATGGGTTGTCTTAAGGATGTCATCAACGGTAGTTATGAAGAAAATCAGATACGATGTAATCAGGTATGGGCGCTGTCCCAGCCCTTTACCATGCTGGATCCCACCAAAGAATTGCAGGTCCTCAAAAAAATACGGGAGCACCTCTACACTACTGCAGGTCTCCGCACCTTGTCCCCTGACGATCCGGCCTTTAAGAAGCTTTACATAGGTCCAATGGAGCTTCGTGACATGGCCTACCATCAGGGAACTGTGTGGGCATATCCGCTGGGCGCATATTACCGTGCTATTATTAAGCTTCTTGGCAATATGAAGGCTCCCGACCCTCGTATGATTAATGCCCGCCTAAATGGCGATAATATGACGGATGCCACTCTTTCCAAGCTTCCTGAAAATTCCCGCTCTGAATCCAGTCTCAGTCTCTTTGAAAAAATAGATTGGACCAATCACCTGACAGAAGGAATTAACGCTCTATCTCACTGGTTGTCGGAAGGTTGTCTGGGGCAGATGGCTGAAATCTATGATGGCGAAAATCCCACCATTTCCAGGGGTTGCTTTGCTCAGGCCTGGTCCACAGCAGAGATCTTATCCGCTGTAGCTATGTATGATAAAATGGATGATTAAAAATTTTAAGCCGGAGCTTTTGACTCCGGCTTTACTGCGTTTCTTAGGGATTATTTCTTTACTTATTTAGCCTTATTACCTTTAAATCTCTTCTTTAGCCTTCCGCTGTCGCTCTTTTCTTCTATTATGCTTTCCTCCTCAAGCTCAGCTTCCGTTTTTTCTGCTTCTTTACTAACTTCCTTTGTTTTTTCGTTTTCAGTACTTTCCTCTTCGTTTTCGGTACTTTCATCTTCCTTTTCATCTACATAGGCATATTCGGCCTCTTCTTCATCAAGGGCTTCCTTATAGGCTTCCTCATCCAATTTCTGTACTACATGAAGTACTCCCTTAACCTCGCCGTTCTCGTCTCTGCTGGCAGGCACAAAGCTTATCTGACACATTCCCAGATGTCGTCCCACATAAAAAATACTGTATATTCTTTTCCCCCTCATTCTCTCCTTCAAATCATCCAGATTGTAGAACTTTCTGAGTCTTTCCTTGTCCTCCTCTGCCGCCGTGTACTGAATCATTTTCTCAATATTTTTTCTGGCACTGAGTTCGTTACCCATCGCATATTTTACATAATCCATAGAGCCCAGATCGATAAAGGTGTCCTTTTCGCAATCTATGTAGTGAGCACAAACCCTGATTTCTTCCATAGCCCTGTTAATCTGGCTCTTAAGATTAGGATCTATATTTTCCTGCCTACTCTTCAACTGCTGTTTTTCGTAGGCGACCAGACGGCAGCCCAGTCTGGGACCAAAAATATTCTTAACCACACATTTGGCCTTCATAGCCCATTCATTTTTTGAAAAATAGACCTCGCAGAGTGACCCATTTTCTACAGGCAGCTGCTCCGACATAATAAGTCCGATACCTCCTGCTGAAATATCTATGACACTCACGCCAATTCTTCTGTTTTTCAGTTCATCCGTGCCTACTACCACCATCATGGAGCCTTCTGCTGCCATTCTGAAGCGGTTATCTTTTCTTTCCTCATAGGACTTGTATTTATAGATAGCAAAAATCTGACCTGTGCTGGGCTCCCACTTTCTGGCAGTACACAGGCAGTCATAGATAGTATCACTCGTAATGATGAGTGCTTCAATTTTGGTATTTTCCTTGATATTGAAGTTTTCCGCCTTTACCCAGATGTTTCCCTCGTCCAGCTGATGATCCAAAATCACGGAGTCTGCCAACACCACATCATCATCCAGGCTTTTTATAAGTATTCTGGCATTTACAAAACTGTTCATTTTCTTGCCCTTTCATCTATTTACTGTAAAAAATTCTCACCGTAGGTCCACTTGCCGAATGCTCCAGTACAGCAGTGAGCTCAGCATCATTAAGCCATTTTAGAGCCTCACTGTCAGTGGAAATACTTGGTGTCCAATCGTTACCGCCCCATTTATTGACCACACTTAGACAAGTTTTCTTCCCTTCTGAATCCAGTCCTTCAAAGGTATACCGGGCTTCCATTGACTCCAATTTGTCCCCATCATAAATTTGATGGTCTACTGCTCCCGGCAGTATGCATCCTGTAAAAAGCTTACTTTCGCAATAGCCGGTAAAATGCACGTCAGCAATATTTTTCCCATTCTGCGTACTATTTTCGGTAGTTGTAAGGATAATTCTAAAGGTCAATATCTCATTTTTATCCCTCAAAAACTGTCGAAGCGAGGCAATTATTGGCTCTCGCTGGCTTTCATTGATGCCATGTCCCATGTTGCGCATCACCTGCAGGCTGCACTGTCCATCTCTGTAGGCCTTCTGAGCCTTACTGGAATATGATACATCCACGACCTTATCCTCATCTCCGTGAATAATAAGTACTTTTCCTTCATATTTTGCAATTTCCAGGAAAGGATCTATGTTGACAACATCGTCATGGAGTTTTTTTCCTATGATTGTAGAACCTACATCAATTTTCTCAGGCATGTTAGAGGGATCATAATTTGCAAAACCAAGTTTTCCCATTCTTGCATGATCCGGTATGCAAAGAGCCGGAAAAATCAGAACAAGCTTTTGAATTTTTTCTTTTAATTTAGCAGCAGTAAGGGCAGAAACAAATCCCCCCTGACTTTCTCCCAGCAGCACAATCTTTTTCCGATCCACAAAAGGAAGCCTTGACACATATTCTACTACAGTAGTCAAGTCTGCCACTTCGCTTGAAACCGTCATATCCCATGAATTGCCATCGCTTTTAACTTCTTCGCTATCGAATTTACTGCCACCACCACAGAAGCTGAAAAGCACACATACATAGCCTTCCTCGCATAGGCTTTTACAATAGCCCATCCCCCCGTACATATTACCGGTAAAACCATGGCTCATAATTATGGCAGGCTGTTTTTCTATAATTTCCTCATTTCTGCAAATTATCCCCCTGATAGTAAGTCCGTCTCTATTACAGGTAAACCTTTCCTCTATCATATATGCTCCTTCGTCCTTACCATTCACCTTTCCTTTAGGCTCTTAACGTTCACGTTTCATTTATGCTCTTCTATTCACGTTTCATTTAGACTCTACTATTCACGTTTCATTTAGGCTCTTATATTCGCATTTCATTTAGGCTCTTAACGTTCACGTTTCATTTAAGCTCTTACCATTCACGTTTCATTTAGGCTCTTAACGTTCACGTTTCATTTAGGCTCTTCTATTCACGACAGGTTAGAATGCGTGCCTAGTCCTTCCATATCTCGTAAGCCGCTGCTTTATGGATTATAAACTATTCTATTCTGCTATACATGCTAATCTCACTTCATGGAATAGCTGAACATCTCGTAAATAAGCTCACAGCCCTCATATATTTCCTCCGGCAATAAGGCTCTGGCTACGCATTTTTCCGGCAAATCCGGTTCTTTCGGCAGTATCAGATAAGCATAATCACCGTCTATTCTTTTTACAATATATTCCCTTGTTTCCATTTTTCTCGCCCTTTATTATCCGATTACTTTTTTTATTTCCTGATCCTTTGCTATAGGATATATTTCATGAAGATGCTTGTAAATACGCTCCCTGGAAGTCATCGGATCTTCCTTGTATGCTGCACTCATCAGATCATAGCCGAAGAGATGTTCCGGCTTGCAATATATGGCTATTGCCCAACCATAAGGCTCACCCTTTTTATTGATTTTCTGCCTGAATTCCCTAACAGTAAGGTACAAGCTCATCTGCAATCCATTAACAGTCCCATCAAAGTTTTTTTCCTTGCCCTTACCAAAGCCCGCTTTAGCCTTTAATTCGTGGGAATAAATCTCTGTATCATCGTCGAAACAATCCATAATCTTTTTCTGACGCATATTGGCCTTTCCATCCTCCCACAGGGAGTCGAAATCGTAGCCGTCACGCCTGAAATTCGAAAAATACGGCAACCACTTTTTTGATATAAAGCCGGCTTTTCCTGCAAAAAACTTGCCATAAGCAATTCGACCATTCTTAGCTACAATACCACGCCATTCCCAAGGATCCTTCTCCTCGTTCCCACTCCACCAGAAGTCGGCCACAGTCCTTTCCTCCACAGAAAATCCGGGAATTTCATTTCTGAACAAAGGTAAAAAGCCTATTTCCTCTATGTAATTTTCCAAATCTTCAACTGTATGAAGGCAGTATGGATCATCCTCCTGAACGCCATACATTATCCATTCACCATTTTCCACGCTCATTAATTATCACTCCATTTTATTGCTAAAGTAATGCAAATAATTGCAAATTC
Source organism: Lachnospiraceae bacterium (assembly GCA_045641825.1). Lineage (GTDB taxonomy): Bacteria > Bacillota > Clostridia > Lachnospirales > Lachnospiraceae > RGIG3528. Next base: position 1,537 of record JAZUHR010000196.1, on the reverse strand, counting down.
CTTTACCGCTGAGGTATGTAAATAACTATAAATTCCTTTACTGTTCAGGCACTATCGCAAAAAATGTAATCGGCTCCTCCTCTGCGCACTGGAGTCCGTGACTATGACCTTTGGGACAATAATGACAGTCTCCTGCGGTCAGTATCTCCTCACCGCCATCAAAATTACATATTGCTGTGCCGGAAAGCATGTATATAATCTCACTGCTGCTATCGTGAACATGATATCCTATGGTATTTCCGGGTGCCAATCTCCCCATCAGAATTTTTCCAAGCTCATCCACATGCATTTTCGCATTAAAGTGACCTTCGCCACCTTTAAAATTATCCAGCTTTTCTTCTGACATTTCTTCAAATTTGATTTTCATATTTTTTTATCTCCTTGTATCAGAATCCATCCAAAATCCACTTATTTACTTGCCCAGTAAGGCTTCTGATCTTTGTGAGTGTATCCGGAGAGCCTGTGTTTATAGCCCTCTATACGGCCGCTGTAATAAGTTTTTTGCTTATTATTTAACTTTTTCTCTTCATTCATCCTCACAAAAACCGTACATAACTCTTTAAAAGCTGCCTGCGCAGCATCTTTATAGTTATTAGCCATGTCATTCTCTATTTCGTTAATAATTTTATCCAGAACTATATCTCTGGACTTAAATACATCAAATATTCCCATATTTTCCTTAGTTAACCGGGCACCTGCTCCCTGCTGCAATAAAATTAGTTTTCAAAATCAAATTTAGTTACGCTGCAATTCGCTACACCAAAATCGGCATATTCTTCATTGGTCATATCTTCAAAATATGACTTTATAACTCTCGCAATGCCATTATGGGCAACTAAAATATATGTATGCTCTTTGTCAGCTTTAATCTCATCCAGAAGATTATAAATCCTTTGAGCCAGTTTAAACATGGACTCTCCACCATTATAGGAATTTATAAACTGCTTCTTGGCCTCCCGGAAGTCCTCTCTGTTTCTAGGAGAAACTCCCTCATACTGTCCAAAAGCCTGCTCGATAAGTCTATTTTCAACTCGTAAGGGCACATTAATAATCTCAGAAATATGTTCGGCTGTTTCATACGCTCTAAGTAGAGGAGAAGAAAGAATAAAGTCAACTTTAATTCCAGCATCCTTAATCTTTTCACCGGTTTCGATAGCCTGCATATGACCTTTTTCAGTCAAAGGAATATCAGTCCTGCCACAAATCTTATTCAAAACATTCCATTCACTTTCCCCATGTCTTACAAAATATACGCTTCCCATCCTTACTCCCTTTTATACCATTATAACATCTCCAAGGAAAGTGAATACTATACTTTAATGCCAGGCTATCTGGTAGGCCTTCATTCCTTGTACAAAACTAATATCTATTTTTCTTATTCTCATACACATGTACGTAAAGTTTAAAATCGATATTATTGAGTATAACACACTATCTACCAATTTCAATAAATAGACTAGATAGCGTCAAGTTTTATTCGGAAAATGAAACGAAAGTCGTCCCTATAGAAAAAACAAATGGTAGATTTATAAGAATC
>JAZUHR010000195.1:0-2146 GCA_045641825.1 Lachnospiraceae bacterium | reverse complement strand
TATACAGAGCCATAAAGATTTATTTGATTCGTGGAGATGTTTATGAGCGATACAGCCCAGGAAAAAAAGAAAATGCCGAAAGCCGTAAAATACCTGCTGCGCATCCTACTGGTATTGTTTACGGCGGTGCTGATTGTGTTTGGAGGATTGGCGGGAGCTATTTATATGTTGAATTACGGTCCTTCAGGCTCTGCACGTGAAATGTTTGTCCTTTCCGTCAGGGAGACCAGTGCACTTAAATTTTTGGCGGATCTGGTACTGCCTCCCGACATGGTGGAGAGCATCGTGACAGGAAATGCCATCGAGGAATTCGGCACCATATCCAATCCAAATCTCATTGTAATTCCTGAGAAAAATGATGAGAATCCGGATGTTGAGGAAAAAGATATAGAGATAGTTCCGGTCAGAGGTATTACTTTTTCCGGAAGAATGATGATAGTAAAGGACCCATCCAGAGTAAAGGTGGGAGTCTGCAAAAATCTTGGTAATGCCAGCAAAAGCGGAGAATACCTGGATTCCATGCTGAAGAGATATAACGCTGTGGCCGGTGTAAACGGCGGCGGCTTTGACGATCCGGGCGGATACGGCTCAGGAAGTATTCCGGAGGGCTTTGTATTTTCCGGTGGCAAGATGGTCTATGGCACAGATGAGACCAAGTGCGTCATGGCAGGCTTTAATAATGATAACGTATTGGTAGTAGGCAAGATGACAGGAGCAGAGGCCAAGGCCAGAGACATTAGAGATGCCATTGCTTTTGGACCCATTCTGGTGCAGGATGGTCAGCCGGCAAATGTTACCGGACTTACCTTGAATCTGAATCCCAGAACTGCCATCGGTCAGAGAGCAGACGGTGCGGTTCTCATTCTGGTAATTGACGGTCGTCAGGCTAATTCCCTGGGTGCCTCCTATACAGACCTTATTGAGGTTATGATGCAGTTTAATGCCATCAATGCCTGCAATATGGACGGCGGCAGCTCGTCAGCCATGTATTATGAGGGCGAGCTTATTTCCAATCTGGCAACACTTACAGGCGGAAGAACCCTTCCTGACTGCATCTATATAGAAAAGAGGTAGTTATGGAACAAGAGATTAAGAAAAATAAAAAATTACCGCTTTTCTGGATTATTTATGTGAGTCTTACCCTGATAGCAATATTAGTGGTGGGCCTTCTCCTTCGTAAGCTTTACACATTTCTGGATGCCTATGAGTCTACCAGACCGGTTCATGAGGCCGATAAGGTAGTGGAGAGCGTTTTTCAGCCGGAAAACAGGGAAATCCTCAAAAAGGTCCTTAGCAATAAGGTTACAAACGGTATAGAGAGTATTGATGAGGTGCTGGATATTTTTTACGCATCCGTCCAGGGAAAAGAGCTTACTCATGGCAGATATTTCGGTCATTATACCGATGAAAAACCGGCATATCTGGTATCTGCCGGTAAGGATCAGGTAGCATCCTTTTACCTGAAGGAGACTGTTAAGTACGATAAGGATTATAATTTTAAGCTTTGGGATATAGAGAGTGTCACCCTGACACTTCAGCCCAAGTACAGTTATGCGGTAACTATTCCGGAAAGTATGACCCTCTTTGTAAACGGTCAGGAAATCTCCAAAGCTTCCGCTGCAGGCCACAGAGAAAGTGACTGCAAGGTAGGATATGCTGAGTACTCGGGAGCAGGCTTCTACGCTGAGCCGGAGATTAAGGTAGTGGACAGAGCAGGTCAGGAAGTAGCCCTTCTAAAGGACGAGGATACAGGTGCATATTATTATCTTCTTCACTATGCTTATGCTCCTTCAGATACTGTCGTAAGCTTTAACGGCATAGCTTTGACAGAGAATGAGATAATGGAAGACGGCATCGACTCTGGGGTAGACTTCTTCATGGTAAAGGAGGTACTTAAAAAGTATTCCGAGTATAAGGCTTTGGAAGAGCAGATTACCTACCCTTCCTTTGTCAGATACTACGTAGATCTCTACGTCAAGGAGGAAGATAGCATCTGGATTAACAGACTGGGGACTGAGAGCAGTGCCACATATTCCGATAAGGACAGATGCTTCTATGCTGAGCTTGTAAGTGACGACAGTGAGACAGATGAACTGATACAGTTTGCCAAGGAATTTGTGGAGACATACACTCTTTTTTGTTCAAG
>JAZUHR010000194.1:0-9687 GCA_045641825.1 Lachnospiraceae bacterium | reverse complement strand
ACACTTCCCTTGCAGGCATTTAAGCCGTCATCCGTAGCATATACATATACACTGCCACCGTTTATATTGATGACATTACTTTCTATACCTTCATAAGAGGTCTGAATATTTATATTTCCGTTATTCACGCTCACTATCTGGTCACCGTGAATACCGTCATCGCCGGAAGTAATAGTAATAGTACCACCGTTTACTACGACCTGTCCCTCACTCTTTGCTCCTGACTCAAAGGCATCATCTGTGCCTGCATTGATACCGTCATCCTCCGTATTCAGGACGATTTCTCCGTTATTGATAATCACATTATTGCCGGCCTTGAGCGCCTTGGCGCTTTCTGTATTTTTATTATTCTGCTGTCCCTGATTGCCGCCGTGACCTCCCGGGAAGCCGCCCCACCAGCCCACAGTAACAATATTGCTGTCGTTTTCCGCTGTCTGAGAAGCATAGGTATTATATTTGCCGGTATAAACTGCGACCTTCCCTTCAGTCTCTATCTGCAGGTTAAAAGCCGCATCTATTCCGTCATACTTGGCGTAAATAACAATATTTCCGCCGCTTATAATGACATTTCCCTTCTGATTCCCCTTCTTGGTAAGGCTGGTATCTGATGTCTTGATACCATCGCCCTTTGTGGATACCAGGAAAAGTTCTCCTGACTCTATAGCCACTTCTTCCTTGGCTCTTAAAGCATTGTTTACCGCTTCTACCTTGAGGGTAAGATTCTTTATGCTGAGCTTATCCTTGGTCTGGATACCGTTATTGTAGCCTGCCTTTACCACAAGTATGCCCTTACCTGTAAGAGACAGATCACACTCCGCATAAATCGCAGCTCCACCGTTTGCAGCTTCAGCGTCCGCAGCCAGCTCCGCTCTTGTGTCCTCCAGAATATTGGTGCTTTCATTAACAGCCTTGATTTTTACCTCTTTGGCAGACTTCACATAAATCGGTGCTGCCTCGCTGCTTACGATTTTGCAGCCGTTCAGCTCTATATTTACTTCTGCATCTTCTCCTGCCTCAACCAGGATATATCCATTATTAAGCTCGCCTGTAACTATATAGGTGCCTGCCTCTGTAATGGTATATACATTTCCGCTTACAGAGAATTGACCGCCCTTTTCCGCATCAACAGTTATGGAAAAATCACCGCTGGGGACTGTAATATTTGTCTCAGGGTCCTTCACGTCATCTGATGGCGTTACGCTCGGTGCCGGAGTTACTATTGTGTTGTTCTCCGGTGTATTTGTAGGATTAATAGTAGGAGTAGTGCTGCTTCCCTGTCCACAGGCAGTCAGCATAATGACCGCCATGAGGCCTGCTGTTATTAATTGTATTTTTCTCATATTTCACCTTCTGTATAGATTTATTCCGGCCCTGCAGTGGCCGTTTCTTACTGAACTAATATATTATACCATTGTGAATGAATTATGAAAGCAAAAAGATTATTTTGTGTATTTCATGTTTTTAATTAAAACCAAAAAGGGAACACTTCCCCCTACTCCTTAGCAGAGTGAAAAAGAAATGTTCCCAATTACACTTTTTAAAAGAATATAAAACTCGATTCCTGCTTTTCCTTGCATTTATACATCTGGCTGTCCGCCATTCTGTACATATCGTCAAAGGACAACATATTGTTATCACCACAGATGCAGGCTCCCAAAGCCACATTGATAGGCCTATCGTCCATTTCAGGTATCCTTTTCTTGAAAAGCTTCGCAAAGAATCTGTTTATTATCGCTGCGCCCTCTTCCTTACTTTTTACACCGATTGCGAAAACAGCGAATTCATCGCCGCCCAGACGCATGACCACATCCTGATCTCTGAAGCTCTCCATAAGTGTACTTGCCACTACTTTGATAGCCTTATCTCCGTTCTGATGGCCATAATTATCATTAATCAGCTTGAACTTATTGATATCCAGCAGGCAGAACATACCACCATTTCCACTCTGCATGGCATCATTAATCATTTTTTCACCCCAGCCTCTGTTGTAGACCTCGGATAATGCATCAATTCTGGACGCTGTCTGTAATTCCAGTTCCAGCTTCTTGGACTCAGTGATATCGGTAATACTGATAAGGCACACTCTCTGTCCGTTTGCAAGTGCACGTAGAGCTGCTTGTAAAAGGTAGTATTCGGTTTCACCATTTATTGCAACAGGTACCTCAACAATACATGTCCCCTTGTCATCCAATTCACTTATAATTTTCTGTCTGGTTTCTTCTCTTACTTCCTCAAGAATACTGTTTAGTAGGGCTCCGGAATCATGTCCCAGTGCTTCCTCCTCACTCTTAAAGCCAAAAATATGAAGGGCTGCTTCATTTACAGTAACCAGCTTTCTGGTATCCCAGTCAACCGCTACAACGCCGCCTGATTCCATTCTGAGAAGCTCTGAATAAATAACATTCTGATCTGAAAGCGCCCTGGCCAGTTCAGTCTTAGCCTCGACCTCGTGTCGCAACGCTTCCTCAAGACTGGCCTTTGCCTCACCCAGTTTTACTTCCTGCTGCTCTATAGTCCGCTTATGGACATGGAATCTGTCCCTAAGTATTAGCACTATAACAATTACTATGAAAAATAATACCAATGCTGAAAGCACAACTGTTGTGGGATTTTCCTTAACATACCCTGAAAAAGTCGCCTTCTTTTTGACAACCGAGTACTTTATTAAGGCCTCAGTAATAGCTGTATTATCCTCCAGATTTCTGATTGCTTTATTGAGAATCGGAATCAACTGATGATTTTCAGGAGCTATTGCGAAGCCAAACTTTATGTCTGTATCCAAAGGTGCCAGTTTAAGCTCACTATACTCGGAGTATTCCTGAATAAATCTTGTGATTACAGAGCTGCTACCTATGGCAAAACCCGCTTTTCCCTCCAGTATAGCGTTCAGGTACTCTTTTCGGGAAGAATACACCTTCTTTTCAGCGTTTGGATAATGCATTTCCACCAAATATCTCTGGCTTAGTGTAGTCATACCCATGGCCACTGTCTTAAACTTATCTTCTGTCAAGTCGCCCTTATATACCAGTACTGCCTTCTCGGAAATAACAGGATTGGTGATAAGATATCCGCCCTTTTCAGAGTACCAGATATCACAGAAAACAGGAAATGCCATATCCACATCTGAATTCACCACAGCATTTTCCAGCATGGACGATGAGTCGAAGCCGACCACTCGTACAGGGATGCCCAGATAATTTTCCAAATATGAAACAATCTCTCCTGCAACGCCTATGGGCTTCCCATCCTTATCCAGAGCTGACAGCGGCAGGTCGTTTTTGGTAATTCCCACTCTTAAGAAGATTTTATTTTTAAGCCAAGCCTTCTCCTCATCATTCAAAAATCTTCCCACTGAATACTCGTTAAAATACTTTTCTGCAAGAAGAGTGGTATAATGCGGCATCTGCTCAAAAAGTTCCGATACCGCAGCGTCCAAGTCTTTCTTGATTTCTTCTCTTCCCAGAGCAAAAACCGTATAGCAGTCTGATTTTCCTACGTAAAAATAAGATTCCAGCTCGTCATGAATATGTGTGGTAGAGGAAACGTAGGCATCCACTTCACCACTCTCTACGGCCTTTCTGCACTCCTCTTCAGTAGCCATCTCAATCAGAATACAATTAAGCCCTTTTTCCTTAACAAAATCCCTAAGCAGAGAGAACTGTATGGAATTTGCTCTGGCGGCAATCTTCATTCCCTTGAGGCTGGCAGTATTGGATATATTAATCTTGCTGTCCTTGGGTGCATAGATATAGAACTGCTTCTCCATCATAGGAGTATCCGCATACATAAGCTTGTCCAGTCTGTCCTCGGAGTAGCTGACTCCCGGCACCATATCAATCTGCCCGTTCAAAAGCATGCTGTATATTTCATTCCAGCTGCCATAAACATATTCGTATTTCCAGCCGGTGCTTCTGGCTATATCACGGATATACTCATAGGCAAAGCCCGATTTTCTGTCATTATCTGAAAGACCGGTAATAAAGCTGGGATTATCATCCTCGAAGAAGCCCACTACTACTGTTTTTTCATCGTTTCCGGCGGAGTTCCATTCTGAGCCGGAAGCTATCACGGGATTTATATGCTCGTCAAGCAAGCCAATAAGCATGGCGATCAGCAGTAAAGCCAAAACAATATTCAGTTTTCTGCTGAATTTCACCATAAACTCATCCAATCGTTAAAAATTTGCTACAAAGTAACTTAAACATGCATAAGTATATACAGAATAGGGAATTCCCTTTGCATCTCTGCCACTCTCCAGAAGTCGTCTTGCTTCCTCCCGGGTCAGAAGATAAATATCAGAGAAATCCTCGCTCCCCTCTGCTCCGTCCTGGGTAAATAAGGGCTCTTCCTCCCGGTTAAGCACAACCAAGGCCAAAGCATTGCTCTCGTCAGTCATACCTGGTGTTGAAAAAAGCATGGGCGCCAGAATTTTTATCTCATCCGTCTCACGGCATTCAGTGCCTGTCTCTTCCAAAAGTTCCCGCTTTGCAGTACTGATTATAGCCTCATCCAGGTTCGCTTTTTGATCTTCCTTGTCTATAAGCCCCGCTGGCGGACTAAGCAGATAACGTCCGGCAGGATACCTGTACTCATACGTCAGATAAAGTCTCGGTTCTTTCCCCCTAGTCTTCACTACCAGGCAAATCGTCACCGCATCCGGCAGAGCCCTTTTTACTTCCTCATCGGTCATTGTCGCCATTATTTTATCAATGTCACGTCTGCTGGCATCCAAATAATGCTTACCCTCCTGCCATTCCAGGTCGTGGACCTTGATATATTTATTGTCAAAAACCGTTTTTACCTTCATAGTTTTGTCTTTACTCCATGTTTAAGAAACCTCACTCCCTTCGGGAGTTCGATTTTCCAGGAAGTCTCATTTCATTCGACTTCTATTGCTCACTCCCTTCGGGAGTTCGTTTGAACCACTTACTGGGTGCAGGCGACTTCAAGTATTCCATGATGCGACGCTCCGACAAAGGACTGGAAAAATAATAGCCCTGAATGTATCTGATTCCACGACTTATAAGTGTTTCCAGCTGCTCCTCATTTTCTACGCCCTCTGCCACAATATTTTCCTTAAGCTCCTGCACAAGCTCAAATTCCTTATCCAGAATAGTGCGGAATACATCCTGCTCGAAGTAGCTCCATATAAGTTCCTTGTCGAATTTAATCGATACAAACGGGAAATTCGCCATATAGAGGATATTAGAATAGCCTGTACCATAATCATCCAGTGAAAAGACAGCTCCGGCGTCCATTAACTGCTTAATGGCAATAGCAAGAATTTCAGGAGAATCTGCTGTTGCGCTTTCTGTAATTTCAAAATTTATCATTCCCACCGGTACATTGTACTTCTGCATCTGTTCAATAAGCCAAGGCACCATCTCTTTTCTGTTAAGAAGTATTGGAGACAGATTGATATTAATAGTCTCGATATCCAGCTCGCCGTTGGAAATATGATTCTGAATAAACCTGCAGATTTTCTCGAACTGATGCTTCGTAAGTTCTTCAATTCTTCCGCTGGTCTCCGCAATCTTTATGAATTCTCCCGGAGGAACGCTGCCGAGTTCAGGATCGGTAAGTCTGGACAGAGCCTCCAAAGTAGTGATTTTTCTCTTCTTTGTATCATAAATCGGCTGGAAGTAAAGATCCACTCCATCAGTCTTCAGTGCCTTCTTAAGGGCCATCTCTACAGTATCATTACGCTGCAGAACATTAAGTATCTCCTCATTTGCCACGATAGAGTGCTTACTGATATTTCCTTTTATTTTACCCAGCAGATGGTCTGTAACACCGTGGAATTTGTGGAAATTTGTAACCTGATCCGGGTAAACGCATCCTGCCGCACTATACTCCAGATTGTAGCGTCTCTTATAATTTTCGCTAAATCCCTTGCTTCCGTGCTTATCAAGCCCCTTAAGAAATTCATCGACCTTCTCTAATCCACCGGGCATAATAACGGTAATTGAATTATCATCCAGTCTGTAAACGTTTCTTCTGGACTTTGTAAGCACCTTCAAAAATTCAGCCAGACCCGAAATAATCTCCTCAGATTTATCTCCCTCCAGAATATGCTCAAAGTGCTCCAGATTATCAATTCTTACTGTCACGAAAGCGTATCTGTCCTTCAAAGGGTGCCAGCTCTCCATGCGTCTTTTTATAGCTTCGTGATTACCGGAGCCGGAAGTTTTATCCATGTAACTGTTGGGATTTTCCATTGTAATATAGATAAGTAACAGAGCGATGGATGTACATAATCCTGTAATGAGAGAAGTCCTTATGAAAAACTGCAAATAGTTTCCCAAGCCTATAATCAGCATAGCGCCTACCAGGGAAAATCTTTCGCCCATCAGGTACTTATGATTCGGCATAAGTGCATAGACGATTATTGCCCCCACCATTATGAAGAAAAAGATATAAATCATGCTGGCGAATCTTGCCTGATAGTAAAGCTTGTTTTCATCGAAATAGTAATACATAGGATACCAGAGGCTGCCTATGCCCATTCCGGCATTCGCTATAAAAAGAATTACCGCTCCCACATAGTTTTTTGATTTCTTAACTATTCTGTGGCAGTTATAGGCCTGCGGGAACATAGTGATATAGAAAATAGTAAGAGCCTGTAAAACAAAGTAAACAACAATTACAAGCTTATTGATCCATAGCGGAACCACCGCCGTGTATTCCAAAAGAAAGCATGATAAAATATCGACTAATGACAAGCATATCTGTGCCACCGATGCCTTTATAAAAATAATGGCATCGTCACGGTAGTACTGTTTTTTAGTCAACATGTCATATAAAATAATCAACAGATTTGCGGCGGCTGCGACCTCAAAGTAGTATATGTAGTTTTCCATTGCCGTTCCCATTGCCGTTCACCTCAAGTTTGCATGTAGCATAATAAATCACTGTTTATGATAACACTATTTCCCCTTATATACATTTAAATAATTATTAAATATTTCTTTTAAAAAAGTTGCCTGAGCAGCACTCAATTTCTTTTCTAAGTTGTCGATAAACATTATAGGTAGTTTTATGATTGAACACCTGAATATTTTTAAAAAGGAGAGAAAATTATGTCATTACTTAAGTCAATTTGGCCAATGCCTTTCAACGTTAAGAAGGGAAATATCGTTTCCTTCATTATCTGGCTGGTAATCTTCCTGGTAGTTCTTGCAGTGGTAGGCTGGCTCATCGGCATTCTTAACCACATTCCGATTGTTGGTATCATCACCAGCATTATCGGCAGCCTTCTCGGCATCTACTCACTTGTAGGCGTTATTCTTTGCATTACATGCCTGCTGGGTATCACAAAGTAATTTTTAAAATAATTTCCACAAAAAAATCTCCGAGTCAACCTCGGAGATTTTATTATGCAAATTATTCAGTCGATAATTAGTTGAGCTTGGACTTTGCTGTCTCAACAAGTGCTGCGAAACCTTCAGCATCGTTTACTGCAAGGTCAGCAAGGATCTTTCTGTTGATCGTAACATCAGCCAGCTTAAGACCATACATAAGCTTGGAGTAAGAAAGACCGTTAAGTCTAGCTGCTGCGTTAATACGAGCGATCCAGAGTGTTCAGAACTGACTCTTCTTCTGCTTTCTGCCTGCATAAGCTGATGTAAGAGCTCTCATAACAGACTGCTTAGCAACTCTGTACTGCTTGCTGCGTGCGCCTCTGTAACCCTTTGCCAGCTTTAATACTCTATTGTGCTTCTTCTTAGCGTTTAAACCGCCTTTAATTCTTGCCATGATTTAATCCTCCATTACAAATTTCAGTGATAACATTTCCAAACGATTAAGCGTAAGGAAGCATCTTTCTTGCTGCCTTAAGATTTGCTGAGTCAACCTCACCCGGCTTACGAAGATTTCTCTTTGTCTTACGATCCTTCTTTGTAAGGATGTGCTGCTTACCAGCCTTCTGTCTCTTAAGCTTTCCTGTACCTGTCATGGAAAATCTCTTGTTTGCTGCTCTGTTTGTTTTTAACTTTGCCTTTGCCATGTCATTTCCTCCTAAAACTATAGATAAGTATTCCGAATCTAATTACTGTCCGGATTTTTTGCAAAGAAACATAATCATGCTTCTGCCTTCCATCTTTGCAGGCTTCTCTACCTGAGCCACATCCTTAACCTTCTCGAAGAAACCATCAAGGATCTCCTTACCGGATGAGGTGTGAGCCATCTCTCTGCCGTGGAAGCGAACAGCAACTTTAACTCTGTCGCCCTTGGCAAGGAACTTGGCTGCCTGTCCTGCCTTTGTGTTTAAATCATTCTCGTCGATGTTGGGAGAGAGACGGATTTCCTTAACTTCGGTCACCTTCTGCTTCTTCTTCGCATCCTTTTCTCTTCTGGTCTGCTCATAGCGATACTTACCAAAATCCATCGCTTTACAAACCGGTGGCTTTGCTGTAGGTGCAATCTTAATGAGATCAACCTCATGCTCTCTTGCATAGTCAAGTGCTTCCTTTGATGTCATTACACCAAGCTGCTCATTGTTTTCTCCGATAAGGCGAACTTCCTTATCTCTGATTTGTTCATTGATCTGAACCTGTAAATCGCTAATAGCTTTGTCCTCCTGAATAGTGATTCAAACAAACAAAAAAGATAGTCGAGGCATGACTATCCGATCAGATACTATACCGAAACATAACATCAGTAAAGTAATAAGTATAAACCTCTTTGCGACCTATAATGGTGCTTGAGGCGAGAGCGGATACTCTGCTTCTTAACGTGAGACTCACGTGCTTTGATAGAATACCACAGAATACCCGCTCTTGTCAATACTTTTTTATATTTTCTTGTTACTTCCTGTTATTTTTTCCTGTTACTTTTCTTGTGCTTTTCTTGTGCCTGTAACAGGCTGTGCAAAACACTACTGTGTAACAGGTGTTCTTTCCTTACCCAGGTAGAAAAGAGCAACACAGCCTGGGCCTGTATGAGCTCCGATAGTAGGACAGATATAGTTGATAACAAACTTCTGAATGCCGTATCTTTCCTTGATCATCTTAGCTACGAATTCAGCATCATCCAGACAATCAGCGTGTCCTATGAAGCAAACCTCATTCTTGAACTCGTCTGTAAGATGAGTACCCATATTATCTACGAGAGCCTTAAGGGAAGCCTTACGGCCACGTACCTTGGAACCGTTAATCAGATGGCCCTCATTGTCTACATAGAGAACCGGCTTGATATTGATGATGGTACCGATAGCTGCCGTAGCCTTGGATATACGACCACCACGAGCCAGATACTTCAGATCTTCTACTGTAAATTCATGGCAAACATGAAGCTTGATATCTTCTACATACTTTGCCAGTTCATCTATATCTACGCCCTCTTCTTTTTTAAGAACAGCCAGATAAACCAGAAGTCCCTGTCCGGGAGCAGCTGCAAGTGAATCTATAACAATAATCTTTCTGTCAGGATACTCATCAGCAAGTTCTTCAGCAGTCAGCTTGGCTACATTGTAGCTGGCTGAAAGGCCTGACGAAAAACCGATATGTAAAATGTCCTTACCCTCTTTAAGGGCAGCCTCAAAGGAAGCCTTAACATCGCCGGGAATGGATGCATTTGTCTTAGCAACATCGCCGTCTGCAACACGCTGGTAAAAAGTACGTGGCTCCATATCCTCCAGTCCCTTATACACCTCGTCACCGAAAGCAAAGCCCAGATTCTGAATCAAAA
>JAZUHR010000193.1:0-2841 GCA_045641825.1 Lachnospiraceae bacterium | reverse complement strand
ATTTCCCCTGTTACCTTATATGAAAAATACGGTCTTACCAGCTACATGAGAGGAAGTTCTCAGCAGTTAATCTGGCAGTCCTATTACCTGCTGGAGGAGACCTTGAAGTATGAAAAGCCCGATGTGGTAGTTTTTAATGTGCTTTCCATGAAGTACTCTGAGCCACAGAATGAGGCCTATAACAGAATGAGCCTGGACGGCATGAAATGGTCTATGTCCAAGGTGAATTCCATCAAAGCATCCATGACTGAGGAGGAGACATTTTTATCCTATCTGGTACCTTTCCTTCGCTACCATTCCAGATGGAGTGATTTAAGGGCAGAGGATTTTAAGTATCTTTTTTACAGGGATAAAAAGACTCATGCAGGCTATCTGATGAGATCGGATGTGAAGCCGGTGTCCGGCACCCGTATTCCACAGCAATTGCAGGATTATACTTTTGGTCAGACAGACTATGAATATCTGGACAAGATGCGTGATATATGCAAGAAAAACGGCATTGAACTGGTGCTTATCAAAGCTCCCAGTATTGACCCTTACTGGTACCCCGAGTGGGAAGAGCAGATAGTTAAGTATGCCGAGGACAACGGGCTTTTCTATATCAATTTCCTGAAGGAAGATATACTGGCCGCTACCGGTATTGATTACTCTACCGATACCTATGATGCAGGTCTTCATCTTAATATCTACGGAGCGGAAAAAATGGCTGACTACTTCGGGGCTTTACTTGTGGAGAAGTACAAGTTTACCGATTATACCACCGATAAAAAGGTGACAGCTGAGTGGGATAAAATCGTGGAAAGATACCGTGACGAGTATCAGGCTCAGCTGGATTACATATCGAAAAATGGCAATTTGAAAGGATTTATTTATGAAAAATAAGCTTTTAGTATTATTGATGGTGGCTGTAATGGGAATTATGACAGCCTGCGGCAATGGGGGTGGCTCCGGTTCTGATATACCTGTTCCCACTGAGGACAACAGATTCTATTATGCACAGGATGATAAGCGCATCACTATCGGCGATAAGGCAGAAGAAGTACTTGAGAAACTTGGAGCCTATACATCAGAGTTTACAAGTGTAAGCTGCGCTTTCGAAGGTGAAGACCACTTCTACGTATATGGTTCCTCACTTCAGATTTGCACCAGTCAGGTAAAGGGCAAAGAAGTATTGACATCCATTCAGCTTCTGGACGATTTGGTAGAGACCCCTGAGGGAATCAAAATCGGTGACTCTGCTGAAGCAGTAGCCAAGGCTTACAAGGCGACAGACAGCAATGGCGTGTACACAATGAAATGTAACGTTGTCAAGCTTACAATCGTCACCAAGAACGGGGAAGTTATTTCCATCACATATTCTGTAAACGAAGATAACATGTAATGGATTGTTACTATTCACAGTTAATCTGTATATTAATCAGGCCTAAGTTTGCTTAAGGACTGATTAGTATTCAGATTAAACTGGATTATAAGGTTTTTGCGTGCTTCTCAGTTTATAAAAAAAGTCTAAATTTATGGTTGACACCAAAAACAATCAGTGATAAAATTACTTCAATTTAATAAAGCGATAAACCGTTGAAGTGGAGATAACGGTGGTGAAGCCTTTACAGAGAGCGCTGCATAGCTGAGAGCAGTGTGAGATACCAGCCATCAAATGGACCACGGAGGGCATGAGGAAAAATGCATGGCATCCAGTATTTCATGACGTGAGACCTACGTTAGTGGTAGGAAGTATGATAGTACTTTTTAAAGGCGTGCAGCATGGCTGCAAATCAAGGTGGCACCGCGGATAGATTATTCGTCCTTGACAGATAGAGCTCTGTCAGGGACTTTTTTTATAATAACATTCCTGCAGGCTTAGGAATTATTTTCCAAGGATTCACAAAAGAAATTACAGAGGAATTCAAAAAAAGAATTCAAAAAGGAGAACAAAATGATTAAAGAAGCTATTGAAAAGATTGTAAACAAAGAGGATTTAACCTACGATGAAGCCTATGCCGTAATGAATGAGATAATGGACGGTGAGACTACTCCTACTCAGAATGCAGCCTTTCTGGCAGCTCTTTCCACAAAGAGCACCAAGTCCGAGACTATCGAAGAGATTGCAGGCTGCGCCAGAGCTATGAGAGATCATGCCACACCTGTTGACACCGGAGACATGGAGGTCATGGAAATAGTAGGTACAGGCGGAGATAAGTCCAACAGTTTTAATATTTCCACGACATCAGCTATTGTTGTGGCTGCTGCCGGAGTAAAGATTGCCAAGCACGGTAATCGTGCTGCTTCTTCCGCCTGCGGTACAGCAGACTGCCAGGAGGCACTGGGAATCAATATTTCACAGACACCTGAGAAGTGCGTGGAACTCCTTAAGAATACAGGCATTTGCTTCTTCTTTGCACAGAAGTATCACTCCAGCATGAAATATGTAGGTGCTATCAGAAAAGAACTTGGCTTCAGAACAGTTTTCAACATTCTTGGACCTCTTACCAACCCTGCCAAGCCCAGCAGAATGCTTCTGGGTGTATATGATGAAAGTCTTGTACAGCCACTTGCCAAGGTTCTTTCCAGCCTGGGAGTAAAGAGAGGAATGGTTGTATATGGCATGGATAAGTTGGACGAGCTGTCTCTCTCAGCACCTACCTATGCTTGTGAAATAAAGGATGGTTTCTATAATCCATATACCATTAAGCCTGAGGATTTCGGTCTTCATCCATGCACTAAGGAAGAACTTAAGGGTGGTACTCCCGCTGAGAATGCGGCTATTACTACCGCTATTCTTAAGGGAGAAGAGCAGGGCCCCAAGAGAGAGGCTGTACTTTACAATGCAGGCGTAGCTCTTTA
>JAZUHR010000192.1:0-3260 GCA_045641825.1 Lachnospiraceae bacterium | reverse complement strand
ACATGGCTACGATCCGACTTAGCCGTCGTTTGCCTTTACTTTAACGTAGCATTCATCAGGATTTACGCAGAGTGCCACGTTACTTGGAAGTGTCCATGGTGTAGTGGTCCATGCCAGGATGTAAGCATCTTCGCCCTTTACCTTGAATCTGGCGATAGCGGAACGCTCCTTAACAGTCTTGTAGCCCTGTGCTACTTCCTGTGCGGAAAGAGGTGTACCGCATCTTGGGCAGTAAGGAACGATCTTGAAGCCCTTGTAAAGCAGTTTCTTATTCCAGATTTCCTTGAGAGCCCACCACTCGGACTCGATGAAATTGTCATCATATGTAACGTAAGGATTGTCCATATCAGCCCAGAAACCGACTGTACCGGAGAAATCCTCCCACATGCCCTTATATTTCCATACGCTTTCCTTACACTTCTTGATGAAAGGCTCCAGACCGTATGCTTCGATCTGATCCTTACCATCGATGCCGAGAAGCTTCTCAACCTCGATTTCTACAGGAAGTCCGTGGGTATCCCAACCGGCCTTACGGGGAACGTAATTGCCCTTCATGGTCTGGTAACGGGGAATCATATCCTTGATGGTACGAGTCTCTACGTGACCGATATGAGGCTTACCGTTAGCTGTTGGCGGGCCGTCATAAAATGTATATGTGGGCCCCTTTTTGCTGGCTTCCAGTGATTTTTCAAAAATTTTCTCGTCCTTCCAGAATTTGAGCACCTCGTGCTCTCTTTCAACGAAATTCAGATTCGCATCAACTTTCTTGTACATGCATAACTCCTTTTATATCAATTTATCTTTATTCTCTTTAAAAAACGACGCTTAGCCTTCGCCATCCAGCGATTTTCCAGCACTTCGTTAATCTTGTCGGCGATTTTCCCTCTCACCATCTCAGCTATCTGCTGAGTATTCATATCCTTAAATTCCCCGTAGGGAATCGGTGGAAGATAGTGAACTTCGGTGGTCACCCAGCCGAAATTCAAATTGTTGTAGCCCTTGTAGGAATCTATCAGTGCCACCGGTACTATAGGCGTCTGCGACTTCAACGACGCTTTAAATGCTCCAGGCTTAAAGGTCTGCAGATGATTACGGTTATTCTTGTAGCCACCCTCGGGAAAAATCAGGAATCTCCTGCCTTCCTTCGCTTCGCTGGCCATCTCCATAATGACCTTGAGACCGGATCTGGGGTCATTAAGCACCAGACCCTTGCCATCACAGAGTGCCATAACCTGACGGGTCAGTACCTGTCCTGCCTTTGCTGCATCCATAACAACAGCAAAGGGAGCATCATGAGTACCATATATCCCCAATGCATCATACTTTCCCTGATGATTGGCATACATAATATAACCGCCCTCTGCAGGCAAATTTTCCTGTCCGAATGATTTGGTCCTGATATGACTGCAACGGCGTATCTTTTTTATAGCCTTGCGTATAGCTGCGTGTCTTTCCTCAACACTAAGCTCATCCTTTTTTTCCACAGCTCGGTTGAGTCCATTAATTACTCCGGGAACTTCGTAGAGATGAGTGAGTATAGCCCAGTAGAATTTTATTTCCATAAAAGCTCCAAAAATAAGTGATAAAAACCTATTACCTCTAATAAAGAAAAATTTTATCACATTCAAGTCTGAGTTTCAATAAAAAAAACTCCCGACATCAATCGGGAGCCTCTTAATTACTTTTTCTTTTTTGCTACTGTCTCTTTTTTATTCTCGTCCACAGTCTTCTGAGCCTTCTTCATAAGACGCTTCCAGAAGCCCTGCTTTTCCTTCGGTGCTTCCAAAGGACCGTGGAGTCCCTTAACGGAAATAACATAGATGCCATTGATAACAGCCTTAACTTCCTTCTTTACAGGTACACTGTCAAAAATCTTGGCATCGCACATAAGTGTACGCACCTGAGGGCCAATCTTCGCCTTAATCACAGGCACCTTCGACCTGCGCAGATACTTAGGTGTCTGATCCACCACTATCTGCGGAAATCCTGCCTCCTTAAGAGGCATTCGCTTTTTATCGATAATAAGCATGGAAATGGTCTGCGCGCCAACCATCATATTGGCCTCGGCAGCCTCCTGCTTTTTCTGCATCTTATTACCAACAATGTAAAGAGCTACTATAGCGGCGATTAAAAGTACTGCCACTACTATAAGTACTATCATCCAAGGTTTTAACATAACCCGAACCTCCTGTTACTGAATATGCACTATACTTCCACTTTCCGTGGAAAAGCACTTCTAATAATTATATCTGGGTTTTGTCTATTTTTCAACTGAAAATTAAGCTGTAAGCAAGAATTTACCTATTCGTCCTCGTTTTCCTTTTCTTCAACAACGCCTGTAAAAATAGGTGTACCATTCTTTCTGGCCTCTACACGGGAATGATTTTTCTCGATGTACTTCTCGTGTCCCTCAAGCATTTTTGCCACTTTTCCCTGAACATAAGCCCCAATATGCTTCTTTTCCTCAGGTGTCAACTGATCCAAATAGATAGGGTCGCCGTATTCTATCACGGTTACGGACTTGGTGATACCCCAGGTGGAATTCTCGAAAAGGTCATCCGCACCGGACACAGCTACCGGAACAATCGGGCAACCGGTCTTTACAGCCATCTTGAAGGAAGCTTCCTTGAAAGGATTCATGCCCATATGACGGCTTCTGGTACCCTCCGGGCAAATAAACATGGAAATGCCGTTATTGATATTTTCAATAGATTGAAGGATCATTTTGAGGCCTTCACGAGGGTTGGAACGATCCAGAAAAATACAGTAAAGTACTCTCATCCACCAGGACAGGAAAGGCACCTTTTTTACTTCCTTCTTGGCTACAATACCGGTCTGAACAGGTAGCGACCCGTAAGCCAATGCAGCATCCAGAAAGCCTCTGTGATTGGCTGCAAACATAACAGCGCGGTCTCTCGGCACCTTTTCCACCCCAAGTCTGTAGGTCTTGGTTCCGGTGAAAAACATAACGAAGCGAAAAGCAAATTTAACTATAGGCTGAGCCCCCCTGGACACCTGCTTGGGGAACCATTTTTTTAATATCAACAGAACGCCCAAGAGAGGCAAAAACAGGATAAAAAATAAACTAATGGCAACAAAAGGCAATATTGTTGTGAAAATTCTCATATGTTTCCCTCGCTAATTATTATTTAAATAAATATAGCACTTATTTCCATTTGTGTAAACTTATAGCCCCATTATCTATTTTCCTCTTATATGGTATGCCTTGAATAGCTGTCATATAAAGCTTACATGTTTTT
>JAZUHR010000191.1:0-2630 GCA_045641825.1 Lachnospiraceae bacterium | reverse complement strand
CACAGCTTATCCTTAGCGCTGAAAAAAGAGGTATTAAGACTACCTGCGGTCTCTATATGCTGGTAGCTCAGGCTGTATATGCTGCTGATTTATTCGCTCCTTCACTTTTTAAGGATAAGGAAAAGGACTATATCCCTCAGCTTATAGAAAGCATTTTTAAAGATACTCTGTCAGATAAACAGAATATTATTTTAACCGGTATGCCCAGCTGCGGCAAATCCACTGTCGGCTCTTATTTGGCTCAGAAGTCCGGTCGTCAGCTTTTCGACACGGATTTATTAATAAAGTCTAAAGAGCAGAAGGAAATTCCCGATATATTCAATGAGGTAGGCGAACCAGGTTTTCGCGACATCGAGACCGAGGTAATTAAGGATATTTCGAAGAAATCAGGCGTCATTATTTCTACCGGTGGCGGAGCAGTCTTAAGACCGGAAAATATAGACGCTCTCAGGCAAAACGGACGTATATATTTTATAGACAGATCATTAGATAATCTCAAAACCACCAGTGACAGACCCCTGTCTTCTGACATAGCCTCTCTCAAAAAACGCTATGAAGAACGCTACCCGATTTACTGTGCTACATGCGATATACGTATCGACGGCGACAGAACTATTCAGGATGAGGTAAAGGAAATTTATGAAGCTTCTCGTACTTAATGGACCAAATCTTAATATGCTGGGCATCAGAGAGCCCGAACTCTACGGCAGTGAGACTTACAAGACTCTTATAGAGATGATTGAGAACCACGCCAAAGAATTAAATATCGATGTGGTCTGCTACCAGTCCAATCACGAAGGTGACCTGGTAGATAAGATTCAGGAAGCCTATTTTACCGGTGTTTCTGGTATTGTTATCAATCCAGGTGCCTACACCCACACATCTGTGGCCATACTGGACGCAGTAAAGGCAGTTAAAATTCCTACCGTCGAGGTTCATATTTCAGAAGTGGACAAGCGCGAAGATTTCAGACAGATAAGCTACATTCGTCTTGCTGCAAAGAAGACTATTTCCGGTCACGGTACTCGGGGCTACTTAGAGGCTATGGATTATTTATACGGGGAACTGAAGGATGAATAGAACAATTAAACCAACAACTTTTAGAGGCGAAGTTACTGCACCGCCCTCCAAAAGCTACGCACACAGACTAATAATTTGTGCCGCTCTTTCAAAGGGTACCAGCACAATTACCAATGTATCCATGAGCCAGGATATTCTGGCCACCTTAGACTGCGTAAAGGCATTAGGGGCTGATGTTGAAGTTTCAGGCAGCACTGTTAAGATAACAGGCTCACCCGATTTCCTTTTCAGGCATTCGGACACTCCTGTTCTTTTCCAATGCCGTGAGTCCGGTTCCACCCTCAGATTTATGATACCGCTTGCTCTCACAGCCTTCGACAACTGCCTTTTTCAAGGCTCCAAAAGACTTTTAGAGCGTGGCGTGGTAGCATATGAAAGCATGTTTGAGTATTCCGGAGTCGACTCTTCTACATCCGCCAATTCTTTAGCCCTAAAGGGCCATATTAAAAGCGGTACCTATCGTATCAAGGGTAATCTTTCCAGCCAATACATATCGGGACTGCTTTTTGCCCTCCCTCTGCTTCCCGGAGATTCCAAGGTAATTGTGCTTCCTCCTGTGGAGAGCAGCGACTATATTTATATTACTCTCGACTGCTTAAAGAAGTTCGGAATCGAGATAAAGGAATTTAATCCCTACTGCTTCTACATAAAGGGTGGTCAGCATTATAAGGCCAAAAATCTGGCTGTTGAAGGCGACTGGAGTAATGCAGCCTTCTTCCACGCCATGAATTTTATTAATCCTGCAAACAAGGTAAAGGTTACAGGACTTTCCAAGTCTTCTTTCCAGGGAGACAAGGTAGCTCTTGACTACATGCTGGCTCTTTCCAAGGGCTATGCCACTATGGACCTCAATAATTGTCCTGATCTGGCTCCTGTTCTTTTTGCAGTGGCTGCCTGCTTCCAGGGCGGCGAATTTATGGGCACCAAGCGCCTGGCCATCAAGGAGTGCAATCGCGCCGAAGCCATGAAGGAAGAGCTTAAGAAAATGGGGATTCGTGTGGATATTAAAGTAAATTCCGTTACTATTCATCCCGGTCATCTTAAGGCTCCCAAGGACGTGATTTCCGGTCATAATGACCATAGAATCGTAATGGCAATGTCTCTTCTGCTTTCCCTCTTCGGTGGTGAAATCACTGATTCCGAAGCAGTCAGCAAGAGTTTTCCTGATTATTTTGAAGTGTTTAACAGTCTTTCCCTTGAAAGGTAAGAACAATAATGAAATTAACCCCGGATAAAAATATATTGATTGTGGGTCTTGGTGTTATCGGCGGCTCCTATGCCGAAGGCCTTACCAAAGCAGGCTTTACCGTAAATGCCATTGATATTGACAATGATTCCGTGACTTACGCCAAAGAACACAACATGGTAAATGATGCCAAGATTTTTGCAGATCCTCTGATGCTTAGCAGTGCGGATATTGTTATTTCCGCCCTCTACCCCACAGCCTTCATAAGCTGGATTCGTAGTAATCAGAGTCTGTTAAAAAGCGGCGCCTTAATAACAGATGTTACAGGTGTTAAGACCTCCATTGTTTATGAGGTACAGGGATT
>JAZUHR010000190.1:0-15880 GCA_045641825.1 Lachnospiraceae bacterium | reverse complement strand
GATCCCACGCGTCCCAGATACATCAGAAAAGCAATTATATACTTACTGCCTCCCGTAAGGCTACGGGTAACCCCAGTGGTCATACCCACCGTGTCAATGGCAGAAAAGCTCTCAAAAAGAATATCCGTCACCGGCAAATGCCAGATTCCGCATATAAGTAACGTAGCCGCCAGCGCAATAGAAATATTATACATCATGACCACAAGAGCCTTTTTCAAAGTATCATCGGAAATGGTACGGTGAAAAACAGTGGTGCGTCTGCGTCCGCCTATAAGATTGGCCATATATGCAAATATTACGAAAATCGTGGTAGTCTTAACACCACCGGCTGTGGAGCCTGGAGAACCACCGATAAGCATGTATATGATGGTAAGCAGCCTGCTGCTTTCAGACAGGCTTGCAGTATCGACAGTATTAAAGCCTGCGGTACGAGGTGTCACAGCAGAGAACATGGCGGTAAGAATGCGTTCGTGAGTCGGCATATCACGGCCTGTAGCATCGCTTTCCAGGAAAAAGAAAAGTACGCTGCCTACTACGAAAAGTCCCAGAGTCATCACCAGTACCGCCTTGGTATGCAGGGAATACTTGCGAATTTTAAGGCGAAGCTTGGCCACATCAGTCCATACTATAAAGCCCAAAGCGCCTATCTGAATCAGGGCCATGAGAGTGATGTTCACCAGCCAGTCTCCGGAATAAGCCACAAAGGAAGAATATTCCTCATTAATGCCCATAAGATCAAAGCCTGCATTGCAAAAGGCTGAAACAGAATGAAATATCGAAAACCAAATGCCTCGTCCTATACCAAACTGAGGAATAAATCTGATAGAAAGAAGGGCTGCTCCCAAAAGTTCAAAGGAAAGGGTCCCCAGAGTAATGACCTTGGCCAGCCTCATAATACCGCCCACCTTGGTGGTATTTATGGACTCCACCATGGTTTCCCGGTCGTAAAGCCCCATTCTTTTTCGCATAATCGCAAAGAAGAAAGTGGCGATAGTCATAAAGCCCAGACCGCCTATCTGAATCAGTAAAAGCAACACAGCCTGACCGCTGTAGGTCCAGGTGGTCCAGGTATCACACAGGGTGAGTCCCGTAACACAGGAGGTGGAAACAGCAGTGAAAAAAGCCTTTTCAAAGCCTATACTCCCCGGCTGCCTGGACATAAAGGGCAGCATAAGAAGTCCTGTGCCTATAAGAATCATAAGCAGGTATCCGAATATGATGATTTGCACGTGAGAAAGCCTTCTAAGGCGTATCTTCTTCTCTTTCATTATCGGCCGTTTTCCCTTCGTTCGAAATTATGTGTCCAGTCTGAGAAAAGCAAAAACAAAGTAAATACTATAGTCGAGCAGGTCCAGGTAATGGGATATGCCCAGGCCACCACCTGATATGTATCAGGAATAAGATGTGTAATTACCGTAACATAAGTAACTCTTACCGCACACCAGAAGGTCAGCATGGTAACCATGGGTACCACTGCCTTGCCACATCCCCTCAGTACACCGGCTGCGCAGTGGGAATAAGCCAGCAGGCAGAAAAATACCGATGTGATTCTGGCATGCTTAACACCATAGGAAATAGCCGCTGCCACCTGTGCAGGGTCCACCTTATCGCTTTCCTGGATGAAAATAGTCAGTAGCTGAGGCACAGTGATATACATAATGATACCGATAAGTTCTTCTATAAGAGCCCCGGAAATCACTCCCACGACAGCTCCCTTTTTCGCACGGTCATACTTTTTCGCACCCAGATTCTGACTGATAAATGTGGGCAGCGCCATAGACATGGCAGTAGTCGGCAGAAATACAAAGCCCTCTATCTTGAAGTAGGCGCCCACACCTGCCATAGCCACATCGCCAAAGGCATTAATATTGGACTGCACTACCATATTTCCTATACTGATAACGGAATTCTGAACACCTGTAGGTACGCCCTGCACGATTATTTCCTTCATCATGCCCGGATTCCACTTGATTTCCTGCCAGGTAAGCCTGGTATAATCGGTGCGCCCAGCCATTTTGACAAAGCAGAGTACAGCTGATACAGCCTGAGAGATAACCGTAGCTACACCAGCTCCTATGACACCCCAGCCAAAGGCTCCTACGAAGATAAAATCCAACACTACATTAATAGCAGATGACACCACCAGGTAGATAAGAGGTCTGGTGGAATCTCCCAGGGCTCTCATGATGGACATGCCGATATTGTAGAAAATAATGGTGGATACCCCGGCGAAATAGGTCATAAGATAGGGTATCTCATATCTGGCTGTGGCAGCAGGTGTCCTCATGAGATATATAATGGGATGCACCATGGCCATGCCTATTACGGTAGCGCCTATAGAGGAAATAATGGCAAAAAGCACATTGGCGTGTATGGCCTCTGTGACCTTTTCCTGCATCTTGGCCCCGTAATACTTAGAAATTATAACCGAACCGCCTATGCTGATACCGTTAAAAAAGCCCACTACGAAAAAAGTAATACTTCCTGTAGTAGATACCGCTCCCAGAGCCTCCTGTCCCACGTACCTGCTCACTATCCAGGCATCCGCCAGGGAATAGAGCTGCTGCAGGAGCTGTCCCAGGAAAAGAGGAATAGCAAAGGCCAGAAGGCCTGATACTATGCCACCTTCCGTAAGGTCCAAATCATTGTTAAAACTAATTCTGAATTTCTTTTTTGTCACTTGTTCCATGTCTTAAAATTATGTCGTCGCAGTATGTGCGCTACTGTGCTGCAATCCTTTCAGCCAGGTCCGTCAGGTATTCCCAACGTTCCATTTTCTCCATAAGTTCAGTCTCCAGAGCCTCCTTCTTCGCAGAAAGCTCCATAAGTCTTCCGTAGTTCGCCGTATCATGCTTCATGTCCTCTGCTACAGCCGCTATCTTTTCTTCCAGAGCCTCTATATCACTTTCAATAGTCTCAAATTCTTTCTGCTCCTTGAAGGTCATCTTAAGCTTCTTGGGCGCTTCCTTCCAGCCCTTAAGAGAGTCGGACTCGGAATTTTTGGTATTGTCCCTCTTCTCATTAACCGAATTGCCCAGTCCCCCGGTCTTCTGCAGAAAATCACTATAGCCGCCCTCGTACTGATTGATTACGCCATTATCCCCAAAAGCAAAAATACGCCGGGCCACGCGGTCTAAGAAGTAGCGGTCATGAGAAACCGTCACCACGATTCCGTCATAATGATCTAAAAACTCCTCCAAAATCATCAGAGTCTGTATATCCAGGTCATTGGTAGGCTCATCCAGAAAAAGCACATTGGTGGACATCATAAGAAGACGCAGAAGGTAGAGTCTTCTTTTCTCTCCGCCTGACAATTTCTCAATATAGGAATACTGCATGTCCCCTGTGAAAAGAAATCGCTCCAGCATCTGTGAGGCGGTAATGGTCCCTTCCGTGGTATGGATGATTTCAGCCGCTTCACGGACATAATCAATAACCCGCATCCTGCCGTCCATCCACTCGTTTTCCTGGGAAAAATAGCCGATGGTAATAGTCTGACCTATAGTGATGCTGCCTGAATCCGGCTCCACAAAACCATTTATCATCTTAAGTAAGGTGGACTTTCCGCAGCCGTTACTGCCGATAATTCCCACTCTGTCATGCTTCAAAAATTTATAGGAAAAATCCTTAATAAGAGTCCTGTCGCCATAGGCTTTATTAATATTCATAAGCTCTATGGTAGTATTTCCCATACGCGACGAGATAGTCTTGCCCATCTGCTTGGACAATTCCTCCAGTCCCTTTTCGATATCTCTGTTAGGCGGCTCCACATCACGAAGATTTTCGTATCTCTCTATATGAGCCTTCTGCTTGGTACTGCGGGCCCTGGCCCCTCTCATCATCCACTGAATCTCAGTACGCAGCACAGACTGACGCTTACGCTCGGTAGCATCCTCCATAGCCTTTCTCTGCTCGCGAAGAGCGAGATAGCCTACATAACTGTCCTCGTAAAAATAAAGCTTGCCATGATCCAGCTCAGCTATGCGATTCACCACTGTATCCAGGAAATATCTGTCATGAGTAATCATGATAAGGCCGGACTTCATTTTCTGAAGATAGCCCTCCAGCCACTCTGCCATAGCGGAATCCAGATGGTTGGTCGGCTCATCCAGAATATAAAGATCCGCATCCGATAAAAAGGTCCTCACCAGCGCCGCTCTTTTTCTCTGGCCTCCGGACAGCTCTCCCGCCTTCTGATTAAAGTCAGTGATAGCCAGAATATTCAACATACGCTTGGCTTCCGGCTCTTTATCAAAAATGTCTTCAGGCGCTACCTCCTCAAGAACAGCCTTCAAAATCGGCATCTCCTTGTCAAACTCGGGAGCCTGAGGGAGATATCCGATTTTCAGATTATTTACAGTGGTAATTGTGCCGGAATCCCCCTGCTCGATTCCCGCCAGTATTTTTAGAAGTGTGGACTTACCGGTACCGTTTATACCTATGATACCGATTTTGTCGTTCGCACTCATGGAAAAATCTATATTATCAAAAAGCACCTTGTCACCATAGCGCTTGCTTATGTTTCTACCTTGTAACATACAAAACCTCCAGCCTATGGTATTTTACCCCAAAATAAAAGGACGGTCAATAAAATTACTGACCGTCCTCTAATTTCTTCTGCCTCGATAAGATTACTTGAAGCTTTCTTTAATCCACTCTTCCATCTCGTCGTAGGATCTGGCTCCCATAGTCTGAGCCTTCTTTTCACCATCCTTAAAAGCAATGATGGCAGGAATGTTCATGATGGAATAGCGCTCTGCCAGAGCCGGGCACTCGTCTACGTCTACATTTAAGAAAGTCACGTCATTCATCTCGTCTGACAATTCTTCCATGGTAGGTGCCAGCATTCTGCATGGACCACACCAGGTAGCGGAAAAGTCTACTACTACCTTTCCCTGTGCATAAGCTTCCTCATATTCTTTAGCATTAACCTTTTTAACCATAACTAGTCTACCTCCTTAAGTTTCTCTCTAACTCTATTTTATACTGTTTTTCTTGCTTTTGCCACCTTTTTTTTATATACTTTCAAAGAAAGAAGCACTTATTGGTTTTCTGCCCATTTTAGTTTTCAAAATACATCATTGCGGGTGAATTTTATGGAAAAAAACAGTAAAAAAGCCTGGCTTTACCTTCTGCCGGCCATCTTATTTTTAGGTGTATTTATGGTATATCCTCTGGTAGACGTTTTCATCTACTCCTTTGAAGAGGGTTATAATTTTGCCGCCGGAATTTCCTTCGGTACCGGCTGGTACAATTATTCCTATGTCCTGCATGATCCATATTTTCTGCAGGCTGTGAAAAACACCTTTATCATAGTTATTATCACGGTTCCCCTGTCCACAGGTCTTGCCCTGCTGATTTCCCTGGGCTTGTCCAAAATTCAGGTGCTCCGCGATCTTTACCAGACTATCTACTTTCTTCCCTACGTTACCAACACCCTGGCCGTAGGTCTGGTATTTATGATTCTTTTCAAAAAAACCGCTTACACCGACGGCATGGTGAATCTTCTTATCACTACCTTCGGAGGCCAGGCTGTAGACTTCATCGAGGGTCCCTACTGGGCCAAGATGTTTGTTATGTGCTTCTATACAGTCTGGGTGGTAATGCCCTTCAAGATTCTCCTTCTCACCTCTGCACTGGCTTCTGTCAGCGACAATTACTACAATGCAGCCAAGGTGGACGGTACCCGGGGCTCACGAATCTTTTTCCGCATTACCCTGCCTATGATAAGTCCTACTGTATTCTACCTGATTATTACAGGCTTCATCGGAGCCTTCAAGGCTTATTCGGACGAGGTAGCCATCTTCGGTACCAATCTGAACGCGGCAGGCATGAACACCATCGTAGGATACGTTTACGATATGCTCTACGGCAATTCCGGTGGATATCCTTCCTTCGCTTCAGCCGCTGCCATCGTACTTTTCCTGATTATTCTCACTATTACCGTTATCAATCTGCTTTTCAGCAGAAAGCATGTTCATTACTAGGAGGTGGCACTTATGGACTATGAAAAAATAACCAAACGTGCCAAGGCACTTAAATTCATAAGGAACACCCTGATTTACTTTGGATTAAGCATCTGGGGAATTCTGGTGCTTTTTCCCTTCTACTGGATGGTGCTTTCCTCGGTAAAAAGCTACGGCGCCTATAACGGCGAATTTATCCCCAAGTTTTATACCACGGCTCCTACAATGGCCAATTATATTTCAGCCTTCACCTCGGTGCCTTTAAGCAGATATTTACTTAATACCCTGCTTTTTACAGTGCTTACCACCGTCATAATGCTTTTCGTGGTGACTCTGGCCGCCTTTGCATTTGCACGTCTTGAATTCCCCGGGAAAAACCTGGTTTTCACCCTTTTCCTGGCTCTTATGATGATTCCGAATGAGCTGGTAGTCATTACCAACTTCGTTACCATCACCAACATGAATTTGAGAAACACCTTGGCAGGTCTGGTGCTCCCCAGCATCACCTCAGTTTTCTACATATATCTGCTGAAGGAAAATTTCGCCAGCGTTTCCGACGAGCTCTACTATGCTTCCAAGGTAGACGGCACCACAGATCTTCGTTATCTTTTAAGGGTGCTGATCCCGATTTGCCGTCCTACCATGGTGACTATCGTTATTCTCAAGGTCATCGAATGCTGGAATTCCTATGTATGGCCACGTCTTATTACAGATGATCAGACGAAATACCTGGT
Organism: Lachnospiraceae bacterium; assembly: GCA_045641825.1. Classification (GTDB taxonomy): domain Bacteria; phylum Bacillota; class Clostridia; order Lachnospirales; family Lachnospiraceae; genus RGIG3528. The sequence continues at coordinate 9,180 of JAZUHR010000190.1, read as the reverse complement.
ATCAAACGGTATTCAGGAGATTCGAGAAAACGGCTTCGGACGTGAAAATATCCCGGCCATGATGGCTGCTGTGGTTATTATCTCGCTGCCACTTATCATTCTTTTCCTGATTTTCCGCCACAGAATTATGGCCGGCGTTGCACAGGGAGGTACAAAGGGATGAAAAAAACATTATCACTTTTACTCTCACTCCTTCTCGCTCTTTCCTGCCTCTCCATGGCAGGCTGCCACGGTGGCCGGGTAAGGCAGACCTTTGAGATTCCAGAAGCCTTCGACAGCAGCCGGGAGTACAATATCACCTTCTGGGCCAAGAACGACAGCAATAAGGTGCAGGTAGAGATTTACGAGCGGGCTGTAGCTGACTTCGAGAAGCTCTATCCCAATATCCATGTTACCCTCAAGCGCTACTCCGATTATGTTACCTTGAAAAACGATGTTATCACCAACATCGCTACCAATACCACTCCAAATGTCTGCATTACCTACCCTGACCACATAGCCACCTATCTTGCAGGAGACAAGATTGTAGTCCCTCTGGACGAGCTTTTTACCAATGAAAAATACGGCTTCGGCGGTTCTGAGCTTAAGTTTGACGGCCCCACCTATTCCGAAATGGTTCCGGAATTCCTGGAGGAATGCATAGTAAACGGACAGCATTACGCTATACCCTACATGCGCTCCACTGAAGCTCTGTACGTAAATAAGACCATGCTGGAAAAAATGGGCTATGAGCTCCCAGAGAAGCTTACCTGGGATTTCATCTGGGAGGTATCTGAAAAGGCCATGGAAAAGGATTCTGACGGAGTCTTTACGGCAAACGGTCAGAAGGTCATGATTCCTTTTATTTATAAGTCTACCGACAACATGATGATTACCATGCTTAAGCAGCTGAATGCTCCTTATTCGGATAATCTGGGTAACATCGGCATTTTCAGCGAGGAGACCACGAATATTCTAAAAGAAGTCCACCAGCATTCACTGAGTCGTGCTTTTTCCACCTTTAAAATCAGCTCCTACCCCGGAAATTTCCTGAATGCGGGTCAGTGTATCTTCGCTATCGATTCTACTGCAGGCTCTACCTGGATCGGTACAGATGCTCCTCTTATCGATATAAGCAAGGACAATCTGGTGGAATTTGAGACCGCAGTAGTATCCATCCCTCAGTTCGATCCGGAAAATCCCAAGATGATTTCCCAAGGTCCCTCCATCTGTATTTTTAATAAGGATGACCCTGAAGAGGTGCTGGCTTCCTGGCTTTTTGCCCAGTACATGCTGACAAATGAGGTGCAGATAGGCTTTTCCGAGACTGAGGGCTACGTCCCTGTTACCAGCAAGGCGCAAAAGGATCCATCATATCTGGACTACCTCTCCCGTGAAGGCGAGGACAATGAACAGTACTACGATGTGAAAATAAAGGCAGCCAAGCTTCTTTTAAGCAACACTGAGCACACCTTTGTAACTCCCGTATTTAACGGCTCAGCCTCCCTGCGTGAAGCGGCCGGTGAGCTTATAGAGAATGCTGTAAAAAGCGCCAGACGCGGAAAGCCATTTGACGATGCGGCCATTGCTTCCATGTATTCGGATACCAAGTCCCTGTATCACCTGGATCAGATTGTCATAACAAGTAATGCCACTTCCGATAAAGAGCTGGGCCCTCTCCCCTCCACTTCAATAGCCTTACTTAGTATAATAGCCCTCACCTGGGTAGGCATTATTATTTACGTGGCTTATGAACAGGTTAAAAAGAAATCAAAAAACAGCAAATAATCACATCTTGCAGAAATTAAACTATTATTGTATAATGTGTCGGAATTCCGAAAAGGACTTCCGACATTTTATTTATGAGGTGAAAAGATGAAGAAATCATTAGTTGTGTTCCTTGCAGCTCTCACTACTTTAGCACTCGTTGCTTGTGGCTCCAAGGACAAAGATGTTGCAAAGAATCCTGACGCTATGACATACTCCGAGTATGTTGCTGCTGCTCTTGATTCAGAAGTATGCGTAGAGACCTACGTTCAGGCTAATCAGTCCTGGTGGGAGAAGGATGGTAAGGGTCTTATCACCCTTTACACTCAGGATAAAGAGGGTGGCTACTTCATTTATGAGGCTGCTTGCTCCAAGGATTTAGCCGCTAAGCTCGTTCCCGGTACAAGAATTCTTGTTAAGGGTGTTAAGTCTGAGTGGTCGGGCGAAGTTGAGATCGTAGATGCTACAATTTCCATCGTTGAGGGCGCAAAGTCTTATGTAGCTCCTGCTACAGATGCTACTTCCAAGCTGGGTACAGACGATATCGCTAAGCTTCAGAACCAGTTCGTTTCCTTCAATGGCCTTACAGTAGTAGCTAAGGATGGCCAGGGCTTCTTCTACAAGTGGGACAATTCCGGTTCTCAGGGCGATGACCTTTACTTCGATGTTACAGATGGTAAGAATACATACACATTCACAGTAGAGTCTTACCTTTGCGGCAAGGATACAGACGTTTACAAGGCTGTTGAAGCTTTCAAGGGCGGCGAGAAGATTGATGTAGAGGGCTTCCTTTACTGGTACAATGGCGCTCAGCCTCACGTAACAAAGGTTACAAAGAAATAATACAAAGTACTGCTTTGTAAAAACAAAAATTCCCCGACCTTCGTCGGGGATATTTTTTTGCCTATATCTATGGCTTCATTAATTCTGCAAAAATCTCATCTTGTTTCCTTCAGGCTTTTTCTTTTCTTCAGGAGCAGGTGCTTCCTTTCTGTAAAGATTACCTAAGCCCTTGGCCATGCTATCCTTACACTGCTTGCAGAAACGGCCTGTCAAAATTCTGGCTCCGCACTGCTCACAATTCAGGGCAATATCTGAAGACTCAGCAAAGGTCAGTCTTTCCTCTCTGATCCACTTATGCACCTGGTTAGGAGTTACCTCCATAGCCTCGCAAAGTTCCTGAATTCCACACCTGGGATGATCGTAAACATACTTCTTTACTTCATCGAACTTGGCATCCATTGCCTTTACGCAAGCCTGACAAATAGGTGGATTGCCCGGTATAAAAGTAAACATTTTTCCGCAACTTGGACAATTTCTAAGCTCCATAATAAACCCTTCTTTCTACTGTCACAGTCATCAGGTATGCGCTGATGCCGCACAGATAAAATACACATTTTCCGCTCCTGCTTTTTTCAAAGCCAACGCTACTGCACTCACGGTACTACCCGTAGTGAAAATATCATCCACTACTATTACCGATTTCCCTGGCTCTACGCCCTCCTTCACCTTGAAGGTTCCCAACAGATTTTTCTGTCTGCCCTGACGCGATAAGCTTTTCTGTTCCCTCGTGTTTTTGATTTTTATAACGGCATCGCAGGCCTGAATCCCGCTTTTTCTTGCAAGTGCCTCCGCCAGTCTGGCCGACTGATTAAAACCGCGAATACGCATTTTTCTTTTGCTTATAGGCACCGGAATAATCATAGTCGCCTGAGTGGCTCTGATAAATGCGCCATGATACCTCATAGCATTTTCCGCAAAAAATTCCGGGATTTCCGCAAAACCTTTGTTCTTAAAGGCTGCTATAGATGAACCTATGGCTGAATGATAAAGAAAAACACATCGCCCGGCATCAAAGGGAAATTCCTTCCCTTCGCACTGCTCGCAGTACTCTTTCTCATCCTTCATAGGTCTTCCGCACTTCATGCAAAAAGGTTCCGGCACGTATATACGCGCCCGCCTACAATTCTCATGAACTGCGAACCTCCCGCCCTTTACCGGTTCCCTGCATACAGGACACACACACGGGAATAAAAAATCAATCACCTTCATATCTGCCTTTCTCTCCCGGACAGATATACACCTATTTTACTCCTAATCCACATAAATTCAATTAACTAAGAATAAAGTTTCCAAATAGTCCTATTCACAGTATAAGCAAAAAAGAAACAGTCAAAGCTTGCTTTAAGACTGTTTCTGCTTTTGCTTATGCTGTAAAGGCTGGATAAAAGGAATGAAGTAGACCATAAGTCGCGTCAGCGACGGCTCATGCCGCAGGCAGGAGGGTCTACGAATTGCTTTTATACAGGCTGTGAATAGGACGTGGAGGGCCATGGCTGGATAAAAGGAATGAAGTAGACCATAAGTCGCGTCAGCGACGACTCATGCCGTTAGGCAGGAGGGTCTACGAATTGCTTTTATACAGGCTGTGAATAGGACGTAGCCTGCCACTCCTCATCCCCCCTACTCATGACAATCCTTTATGGCCTGGCAGAGCCCTGAATACCTGGTCTGCTCCATTACATTGTCCACCATCATGTCCACAGTATCACTGCTACCGATAATGGTGACACAGCGCTTGGCACGGGTCACTCCGGTATATAATACATTTCTGTTAAAAAGCATTCTGGGGCCTGTGAGCAGAGGCAATACCACTGCCGGATACTCTGAGCCCTGGGATTTGTGAATAGTCACCGCATAGGATAGCTGGAGCTCATCGCACTGGGAGAACTGATAAGTCACCTCTCGCCCTTCATCAAATTCTACAACCAGACTCTGATTATACTTGTCCACTCTCTTCACGATACCGCAGTCGCCGTTAAAAACACCTGTACCTGAGTCAATAACCACACCGTGCCTGGAACGGACCTCCCACTCCAGCTGGTAATCATTTTTGATCTGCATTACCTTGTCGCCTTCGCGCAGGATTTTTTCACCATCAAACTGGTGCTCCTCCTTACCGGGCATGGCCGGATTCAAGGCCTCCTGCAGGCGCAGATTCAAGCCTTCGCAGCCCAGCATCCCCGCACGCATAGGTGTCAGCACCTGAACCTCCTTCGGGTCTATTTTCAAAAAGCCTGACAGCTTCTGCTTCACCAGATAGACAATGCCGTCCGCTATTTCCTGGGCGTCCCGTCTATCCAGGAAAAAGAAGTCACTTCCCTGCCTATTGGCCAGGGCAATTCTCTCGCCACGATTGATTTTATGGGCATTCACGACAATATCGCTCTCTGCAGCCTGACGGAAAATTTTCTGCAAAAGTACTGTATTGAACCTTCCGGAAGCGATAATATCCTTAAGCACATTACCTGGGCCCACCGATGGCAGCTGATTTTCATCACCTACAAATATCACACGGGTACCTACAGTAATGGCCTTAAGCAGGGCGTACATAAGCGAAATATCCACCATGGAGGTCTCATCGATAATAATGGCGTCGGCCTCCAGCGGATTGGACTCATCTCTGGCAAAATCCAGCCCCTTCAGATCTCCGGCATCATCCGGCAGACGCTGAATTTCCAGAAGTCTGTGTATGGTACGGGCTTCCTTCCCGGTAGTCTCAGACATTCTCTTGGCCGCACGTCCTGTAGGCGCCGCCAGAAGCACATCCATCCCCTCTCTCTCGAAGAAACGAATAATCATATTTATGGTCGTGGTCTTACCTGTACCAGGGCCTCCGGTCAGGATGAAAACACCGTTTTTCACTGCTTCATATACGGCTGATTCCTGCAGCTCATCAGGTTCTATATCCAGGTCTTTAATGACACCGGTAAGCCTGCTCTTTATCTTTTCATCGCTTATCTCATAGCGGCAGTTCAGGTCGCATAGCATACGCGCCACATTGAGCTCCATGTAGTAGAAGGAAGCAATATACACTCGCCTTACATCCCCCTCCTCCTTGACCACCACCTTACGCTCTATGGCCAGTTTGTAGAGTTCTCTGCCCAAACTATCATCGTCAGCTTCCACCAGTTCGCAGGTCTTTTTAAAAAGCTCTGCCTCCGGCAGGTAAACGTGCCCATTCCCCGTGGCCAGATTAAGTGTGTAAAAAAGTGCTGCCTTCACACGGAATTCGTCATCCACGGAGATTCCCTGCTGCATGGCGATTTCATCAGCAATCTTAAAACCGATTCCACTGATGTCCTCCGCCAGTCGATAAGGGTTCTCTCGAATAACCCTATACATATTCTGCCCGTAATAGGAATATATCTTCATCGCCGTGCGCCCGGTGATATTTAGCTTTTGTAAAAAAAGCATAGCGGAGCGTACTTCATGCTTTTCCGCAAACTGCAGGCCTATGTTCTGAGCAATACGCTCACTGATGCCCTTTATCTCAGCCAGACGCTCAGGCTCCTCTTCCATAATGCGAAAGGTATCATCCCCGAATCTCTTCACGATTCTGGCAGCGAGAGTGGGGCCTATACCGCTTATTGCTCCGGAAGCCAGGTATCTCTCCATATCCTTGCTCTCGGTGGGCTCTATGGCCTCTATACGGCTTATTTTGATCTGATCGCCGTACTGAGGATGAAAGGTCTCTTCCCCCTCCACTTCCACGTACTCCCCCTCATCAAAGGAACCGCAAGTACCTACACAGCAAACTTCATCGCCCTCACCCACATCCAGGACCATTACCGTATAGCCGTTGTCAGGATTTCTGTATGTAATTCTGGAAATATATCCTTTTACCTTTTGAAGCTCCATTGTCTTCCCCTCGTTATGATTTGCAGTCTTTTACTATCCCTCGAATTAGATAAAAGGCAGGCTCTTCGCCTGCCTTAATTTTACTTTTTATCTTCTGCTTTTATATCCGGTACTACCACTATATCTTCCACCTCTTCAGGCTTCACAGTGATGCCGGCATTATCTTTTATAGACTTGTAAAGCATGTCCGCTATGCCAAGATTGGCATTATCCGAAATGATTTTGGCATACTGCTGATAAAGAGTATCTCCGAAGGTCTTCATATAAGCATTATCCTTCAGATCATCATCCGGACACAGAGCTTCCTTGGAGGTCTTAATTACCTGCTCTACCAGATACTGCTCAAAGCTCTTACACGCCTCCATAAGCTCGGCTTCGCTGGCCGTAGCCGCATTCATGCCCGAGAGCTGCGTAGTAAGCTTATCGCCGCTGGTCTCCTTTTTCATGCTATTCAGTTGTTCTGCATAGCTGTTGCTAATGGAAATGGACATTGTAAAACCCTTCTACCTGAGTCACTATTATCTGCGTAAGTTATTAGCCTGCTGCAGCATTTCATCAGATGCATTGATTACCTTGGAGTTCATCTCATATGCTCTCTGTGCCACAATCAGATTTACCATCTCGTCGACTGCCTGTACATTGGATGCTTCCAGATAACCTGAATGCACCTTGGTAGGCTTGAGCGCTCCGTCCTCACCCTCGAATCTGGGCTCGCCCGATGACTCGGAAGCTGCCAGATAGCTACTTGAAAGCTTGGTCAGACCGGCACGATTATTGAACTGTACCAGGCCTATCTGAATATTAAGATCCACCATCTGTTCCTGTGGATTACGGTAAAAAAGGCGGCCATCAGAATCTATGGTAAGTCTGCTGGTCTCTACATCTTCAGGAAAAACAATGTTATTCCCGCCACGATCCAGTATAGGATATCCGTCTGCAGTACAAAGTGTCATACCGTCAACGCCTACAGATACATTAAAATTACCCTGACGTGTGTAGGCAATAGTGCCGTCCGGCATAGCCACCTGGAAAAAGCCTGAGCCTTCCAAAGCCACATCCAGAGTATTACCGGTAGCGGTAAGATTACCCTGATCAAAACGTGATGTGACGGAAGCCACTCTGACGCCGGCGCCCACCTGACCGATTACAGGCTTGGGATTACCCTCATTATCCTCAGTCTTTCTCTGAAGCTTGGAATAAAGGAGGCTCTTGAATTCAACAGTCTCTTTTTTGTAACCGGTAGTATTAATATTTGAAAGATTGTTGGAAATGGTGTCAACAGCAGTCTGCTGTGCAATCATTCCCGATGCGCCTGTCCATAATGAACGAACCATACAATTCACCTGCTTTCGCTAAAATCAGCCGGATACTCGGCCAACGCTGTTTACTGACTGCTCAAGAGAAGAATCCATAGTCTGAATGACCTTCTGATTTGCTTCATAAGCCCTAGTGATGGCGATAAGATTAACCATCTGATTTACAACCTGTACATTGGATTGCTCCAGGAAGCCCTGACGCACCAAAGCGGTAGCTTCCTTTTCGGTAGCCCCCTTCACAGGCTCATAAAATGTATCTGCAAACTTTTTAAGGTAATTGTAATCTTCAAAATCAACAATGTTAAGCTGGTCTACCAGCTCGCCATCTGCATATACGGCGCCACTCTGATCGATTCTGATCTCTGATGCATCCATAGGCACCAAGAGGTCTCCCGCTTCACTCTGAAGGTGATTTCCATCAGCATCCGTCACATAGCCCTCACGGGTAATGGTAAAATTACCTGCCCTGGTATAACGAATGTGGCTGTTTCCCGCATTGTCCACAACTCTGACCTGGAAAAAGCCATCGCCGTCCAGAGCCAGATCGTAAGTATTATTTGTCTGACGAAGAGAGCCCTGAGTATAGTCTGTAAAGGTCTCGCCTATTTTAACGCCCAGTGTCTCGCGGCCTATGATACGATTGCCCAGATACTGCTGCTCCGACTTGTCCTTTACTTTGATACCGAGCATATCATCAAAGGACCTGCTGGTAGCGCCCTCGGTCTTGAAGCCGGTGGTAGCCGCATTGGCAATATTGTTCGATATGACGTCCAAACGCTTTTGCTCGTTTTTCATGCCGGACCAGGCAGTATAAAGACCTCTGACCATGCTCTGCTCTCCTTCTTTATTGATAAATCAGTATATATGGCGAAAAATTACATACCATCGATAACTTCCAGGTATCTTCCTGTACCGATGGCAACCGCTGTACGAGGATTGTCAGCTGTAATGGTAGTAATACCTGTTCTGTTATGGATGAGCTCCTCCAGACCCCAAAGCTGACATCCACCACCGGTAAGTACGATACCGTTATTGGCAATATCTGCTGCCAATTCAGGTGGTGTCTTCTCGAATACTCTGGAGATAGCATCTACAATCTGAAGTGTAGGCTCAGACAAAGCGCCCAGAGTATCCTCTGATGTAACAGCGATGGTCTTGGGAAGACCGGATGCTGCACCACGTCCCTTAACGTTCATGGCGATGCTTTCAGGTCTCTGATATGCGGAACCGATCTGACGCTTGATCTCCTCAGCGGTACGCTCACCAATGATAATATTCTTATTCTTTCTGAGATAACGGCTGATAGCCTCATCGAAGTCATCACCTGCCACCTTAATGGATGTGGAAACTACTGTGCCACCCAGGGAGATAACTGCAATATCAGTAGTACCACCACCGATATCCACTACCATGTTAC
>JAZUHR010000189.1:0-4277 GCA_045641825.1 Lachnospiraceae bacterium | reverse complement strand
TATCTCCTTAGCCCCCTAAACTAACTACTCTTCTTCGTTTTCCTCCGGAGCCGCCACCTTCACCACATGCACCTGTGATACCGTTTTATTGGCCACTTCCACTACTGTGAATACGAAGCCCTGGTAAGTAATTTCCTTGCCTACGTCCCCTTCTCCCGGAATATGATCCAGTCGTGAAGTCAGCAATCCGTTCAGTGTATCGAAACTCTCTTCATCTTCCGAAAGAATGGTAATCTCTATCTCATCTGCCAGTTCGGACAGAGTAATCAGACCGTTGACGTCCCACTCGTCCTTCTTGCATTCCACTATAGCCTCTTCTTCATCGTCGTACTCGTCCTGAATCTCGCCAACGATTTCCTCCAGGATATCTTCCATGGTGATGATGCCGGCGGTCTGGCCGTATTCATCGATAGCTACAGCTATCTGCAGCTTTTTTCTCTGCATCTCATGGAAAAGATCATCAATATTCTGGGTATCCGGCACGAAATATGGCTCACGTGCAAACTCCATAACCGGATGCTCATTGCCGTCTCCCGCGTCATTCAGGATATAATTCATCACGTCTTTTATATAAAGGATACCGATTATATTTTCGATGGACTCCTCATATACCGGATATCTGGTGTAGGTATGCTCCAGCATTATGTGCATAGCCTCACCGATAGGCGTATCCGACGGAATAGCGGTCACTACTCGTCTGTGGGTCATAATATCCTTGACCTGCTTTTCATCAAAGTCAAAAATATTGTGAATCATCTCCGCTTCCTCTTCCTCCAGCACGCCGCCGTCCAGCGCTTCATCCACTGAAGAAATCAGTTCTTCCTCGGTCACAGCGTCCTCCGCATCCGGATTTTTCACACCGAAGAGTCTCATAAGTCCGGCGATAATAGCCTCTCCCGGCAGCGCCAGGGGTGTGAAAATCATATTGAAAAAATTGACCATGTCCACCAGATGGTAGGCGATGCCCTCAGCATTTTTCGCAGCAATTTTCTTAGGCAGCTTGATGGAAAAAGCCTCCACTAGCATAGCCATACATATACTTATGAGAATTTTAAAAACGAGAAGCAGTTCTCTTCCTGTCTCCTTGAACAAAAAGTATGAAAAGCAGACAGCCATAAGACCTGTAAACAGAAGAACGAAAAGGTCTGTTATGGTCAAAAATCTGTGGCGTCTTTCCTTTAATTTCAGCACCTTTTGCGCCTTCGCATTGCCCTCCTCGGCATCATGCTGTGCCTTCGCCTCGGAAACCTTTTCAAAGGCAGTGACAATGAGACTAAGAAGAAAATTAAAAATAAAACAGATAACAAAGATTAGCACCTGTATTCGCGGGTGACCGTCCATAAGAAAATATATGTTCCTTTCTTTAAAAATTTATTTATTCCAGCAGTCGGATATCTCCACCGGCTGACCGTTTCTCATATAAACTCTGGGGATTCTGCGCCCGATATCGCATACTACCTCGTAGTGGAAGGAATTGCCTACCGTAGCACCGATTTCCTCGGCAGAAATGAATTCCTCTCCGTCACGCCCCATAAGAGTTACCACACTGCCCACCCTACAATCAGGGATGTCTGTCACGTCTACCATGAACTGATCCATGCAGATACGTCCGCAGATAGGCGCACTTTTACCATTTATCAGCACTCTCCCCGCATTGGAAAGTCCTCTGGGGAAGCCGTCTCCGTAGCCCACGGGAATAGTCGCCAGTCTGGTCTCCCGCGCGCTTACCCATGTGCCGGAATAGCCTACGCCCACTCCTGCCGGCAGTGTCTTTATATATGCTATGTGGCTCTTAATCTCCATGGCCGGTGTCACTGGGCATCTGTCCTTGTTTACATCATCCGTAGGATACATGCCGTAGGTGGTGATACCAAAACGAACCATATTGAGATCCCCTTCCGGTATATCGATGGTGCCCGCGGAATTACACACGTGCTTCACCGGTATCTCTATGCCATTCTCGGATAGGAGAGTCGCAAACTCCAGATATTTCCTAAGCTGCCCTCTGGAAAAAGTTTTGTCCGCCTCGTCTGCCTTGGAAAAATGAGTAAACATTCCCTCTATCTGCACATGAGGAAGCACCGCTATTTTCTTAATATCCTCAAGGCTCTGCTCCTTCTCGTCACTTTCCGTGCAGAGATAGCCGATACGGCTCATTCCTGTGTCCAGCTTAATGTGTACCTTACACTTTTTGCCCAATTCCCCGGCTATTTTGTCATACTCCGCTGCAGTATCGCTGTCAAAAACCGCCATGGCGATATCATACTTAATAGCGATTTCTGCAGTCTCCGGAGCAGTTGGTCCCAGAATCAAAATGGGCTTATCAATGCCCGCCTGACGAAGTTCTCTGCCTTCCTCCGCTATAGCTACCGCATAGCCGTCCACCAGGTCATAGATAGCTTTCGCCACCTGCACTGCACCATGCCCGTAGGCGTTAGCCTTGACCACCGCCATCATCTTAGTGCCCTGTGCCAGAAGCTTCTTTCCGTTTTCTATATTTTGTCTGATAGCATCCAGGTTAATATTGGCCTGAACACGTAAATAACCTATATTCATGTAAAAACTTCCATTAAATAAAAACTGATTAAGCCCATCAACGTGCTTAATCAGTAATTATACACCTAATCCTTCTGTTTGTCCAGTTTACAACCTGCCTGCACGACTACCGGAATAGCTTCCATAATGTCTGATGCCAGCATGGATCTGGTCCCCAGCTTCTTTGCCGCTATATCCCCTGCGCATCCGTGTACATAGACCCCGGTCATGGCTGCGGAACGTGGCAGCTCTCCCTGAGCAATAATTCCTGCGATAATGCCTCCCAGAACATCTCCCGAGCCTGCTGTGGCCATGCCGTCGTTGCCGGTCACATTTATGTAATTGGACTCACCAAAGGAAACAATGGTGCGAACGTCTTTTTTTACAAAAATCAAGTCATTATTCCTGGTGCAGTCTGCTGTCACCCGAATCATACCGGTGGAAAGCTCGCCCATGGATATACCTGTAAGCCTCGACAGTTCCTTCTTATGAGGGGTAAAAATCGTGCCCGCCGGTACCATCTCGGAAAGAGCCTTCATTCGGCTTATCACATCCCCCTTCTCACCGCATTTTTCATCTAAGAGCCTTGCCAAAATATTGATGCCGTCTGCATCTACGATAAGAGGCACTTTTGCATTGGTCATCACGTAATTCATAATACCTGCTGCCGCTGCGCTCATCCCAAGTCCCGGGCCGATTAAAATCACAGACGCCCAGTCAACTGCCTCCTTGATAATCTCTGCGTCGCTCTCGCCTATTCTGCCTTCACTGTCTACGCAGTATGTAGTGAGTATTGCTTCCGGCAGCTGCTTCTGCAGGACTTCCCGGTTTTCCTCAGGAGTCACCACCCTTACCAGACCTGCCCCCGTACGGTATGCAGCACCTGCTGAAAAATAGGCTGCTCCGCTCATATTCTTGCTGCCTGCTATACAAAGGACTTTGCCATAGGTTCCCTTGTTGGAATCGGCTTTTCTCCCCGGCATAAGAAGTGATGCCGGCTCATCGAAGTAAAAACAGTGAGGTGCTTCTGACAGGGCTGAAACCGAAGTTCCGATATCCCATGGGATAATTTTCCCTGAGTATTCCGCACCGGGATAAAGAAGGCAGCCCACCTTCACTGTACCGAAGGTCACTGTGATATTGGCTTGCACGGAAATTCCCAGAATCTGCCCGTCGGCCGCATTTACGCCTGAAGGAATATCTACCGATACCACCTGCTTTTTCGAAGCATTGATTTTCTCGATTTCCTTGTAAATATCTCCTGTAATCACCCTGGAAAGGCCGGTGCCGAAGATGCCGTCTATAATCAGGTCATATTTACTGTAATCAGCCTTCTTTACTGTCTTCACTCCGGAATTTCTGGCGATCTTCTTCTGCAATTTCATGTCCTTGGTGGCTTTTTTAGCATCACCAACAAAATAAAGGCAGACAGAGTAACCCGCCGCCTTTAATATTCTGGCAGCAGCCACAGCATCACCACCGTTATTGCCGTAACCGCATACTGCTATCACCCTGCTGCTCACAGGGTAAAGCTGTTCAATTGCATAAGAAACGCCCATGGCTGCTTTTTCCATCAGAACCATGCCGGGAATACCAATTTTTTCAATAGTAACTTTGTCTATCTCTCTGGTCTGTTCACCGTTCAGCGCGTATTTCATATATTCTCCTTTGCCGCAGGCAACGGAGGCCTGTACGGCGAGTACTATAATAAGCTTCCGTAAGGAAGCGCGTCCTATTTCTCC
>JAZUHR010000188.1:0-2097 GCA_045641825.1 Lachnospiraceae bacterium | reverse complement strand
GCAGATGTATCTTGATGCACGTAACAGCTCGTCTAAACGCTTCTGTAAGCCGCACAGGATGATGCTTGTGCAGGCAGATATAAAGTATGGTCCTAAGCTTCGTATAGGCAAAAACGGAGCCTATAAACAGACGTATCTTTCCTCTATCATTGATGATCATTCGCGTTTTATTTTATGGTCACGTTTTTATGACATCCAGGAAGAAACCGTTGTTGAAGACACCTTCAAACATGCAATCCTTAACTATGGAAAGTTCGATGCTGCATATGTTGATAACGGCAAACAGTACGTTTCCAAACAGCTTGGAGATGCCTGTGCAAGACTTGGCATAGACCTGAAAAGAGCACGTCCACGAAGTGGAAAAAGTAAGGGTAAAATAGAGAAGTTCCATCAGGTGGTAGACGCCTTTCTCGCTGAAGTGAAAGTACATAATGTAACCACACTGGAAGAACTTAACTCTCAATGGGAAGCATATCTCGAAGAGTGCTATCATGTGAAGGCTCACGATGGTATCCGCGAATACTATGAAAGCTTAAATGCATCCATCCCGGCAGACGGCATTTCGCCAAGAGTGGAATGGACAAGAGATACCAGAGCTCTTACATTCATTGATATATCAGTTGTAACAGAAGCCTTCCGTTATCATGAAAAACGTCTTGTGGACCGTGGAGCATGTATAAACTTTAAGGGTAATAAGTACGAAACCAAGCCCGAGCTTATAGGCTGTGAGGTTGAAATATCCTATGATCCGATGTCTACTGAAACAATCATGATTCATTTCCCGGGAATAAAGCCATTTGAGGCCAGACCTATAAGCATAGGCTCTTTCTGTGATAAGAACCCTACATTGCCTATATCCTTACAGCAGGCAGAAGTAGCATCTTCAAGACTGCTCGATGCTACAAGCAGGAAGCATGCTGAAACCATAAAGAAACAGGCGGATGCACTCTCTTTCGCAGCATACGGAAGGGAGGATAAGTAGCATGTACGAAGAGTATTTTCACTTTGAACATACACCCTTTTCCAGAAATGTGCCACATGATAAGCTCTACGAATCAAGAGCCATGGGCGAAACACTTGGACGATTAAAATATGTAGCTGACAAGCAGCTTTTCGCTGTTGTAACAGCCGATCCGGGATGCGGTAAATCAACACTGATAAGACGCTTCTCGGAAGAAATGAAGAATGGCGATTATGTCATTCTATATCTTTCAGACTCAAAGCTAACTCCCCGATGGTTCTATAAAGGTCTTCTGGACCAGATTGGAATGGACTCAAAGTTCTACAGAGGAGACTCGAAGCGAATTCTCCAGCAGGCAATAGAGGTCATACATGGAGTCCAACATAAGAAGGTTATCTGCGTGCTGGACGAAGCTCATCTGCTCGAAAAAGAGACCCTGGAGGAATTCCGTTTCCTTCTGAACTACCGATTTGATTCCGAAAGTCCTATGGCTCTTATACTGGTAGGTCAGACAGAACTTTGGGACTCAAAGCTCAAGCTTCAAAGATATACAGCTATTCGCCAGCGTATCGATATGTATTGCATCCTGCCACATCTTGACAGAGCAGAAACCGGCGCATACATAGATTCTCATCTAGCGTATGCAGCGTGTGACCATCAAATATTTACAGATGCTGCTATAGATGAAATACATAAGGCATCCTTAGGCACACCCAGGCAGATCAACCATATCTGCGACAAGAGCCTGATGTATGCTTTTCAACAGAAAAAACAGTTGGTTGATGATCATGTCGTACGCTATGTTGTGGAGCATGAAATGCTGACCAACTATTAAGGAAGTGGCACCCTCGAGGTGCCCTCCTGATACACAAAACGATGACAGAAAACTGAGCAGGTGTGTGACATTAGATGTGAGCAGTCTTGTGACAGCCTATGAAATCAGTAACAGTAATACTAAAAATTAAACTAATGGTATATTGCAATCAAAATAAAGTGGTGTTATACTTGAAAGACGAACAAATTTTCGCATTTTACTCTTCGGTATTATCAAGCAAAGATATAAGTTTTTCAACTTGTGATTTGGTTACATTTGTGATTTTTCCACGCTTCCTATCATTGCCGATAACAGCATCAGG
>JAZUHR010000187.1:0-19162 GCA_045641825.1 Lachnospiraceae bacterium | reverse complement strand
AACCCTTGAACCCAACCCCTTGGCTCACAGAACGACATGGCTACGATCCGACTTGTACAGACGGTACAAAGACTTCCATGAAGCTCGGTATCGGTGCTCTTGCAAGACTTGGCGCTACAGCTGCTAATATTGCAGATGGCTCTCTTGCAGCAGACGTTGCAGGTAAGTACTCATCCGTAATGAGAACACTTGAGTCCTCCAAGAAGGACTACAAGGGACCTTTCAACATCATCGGTAACTACACAAATGAGTCTGTAGAAGGTACTCAGAAGGAACTTTACACAGATTTCATTTTCACTATTGAGCAGAACAACACAGGCTTCTACATTTCTTATACAAATGTTAAGACCGGTGAGACTTCTACAGAGCTTTTCTGGGATGTTGAGAGAAACAGCCTGACACAGATTGATAAGGATCATGTTTATGTTGGTTTCTTTGCAGCAAGAAATGCTGATATCACCATCACAGATATGAAGCTTACAACCTCCAACCCTGCTACAGATGCTCCTGCAGTTACTCGTGAAATCGAGAAGAAGGACGTAACAGTAGCAATCAGCCAGCCACAGTACACAGGTAATGACAAGTGCGTAGCACTTCTTATGCCTAATGCAGACGGTACACTTACTGTAAAGGATGACAACGGCAACGTTATCTTCCCTGCAAAGAAGGTTAAGGCTAATGTTTACACAGAGGTTCCTTACTCTGTAGTAGATGGTTACAACCACTTCGAGTATGCATTTACTCCTGACGCTGACTTCAAGTTCGATGAGTACACAGTACCTTCATCCTACAATGCAGTTCGCGCAAGCTTTAATACAATTAAGAGAACATTTACTGAAAAGATTGTCTATGTTAAGCCGGGTATTGCTCTTGGTAGTACAGGTACAACAGGTACAAAGGATGATCCTACAGATATTCTTTCCGCACTTAGACACGCAGTAGCAGGTCAGATCATTGTACTTGCAAATGGTACATACGCAATCCCTGCTGATACAGAGCTCAGAGTAGAGCGTGGTAACGATGGTACAGAGCAGAATCCTATCATCCTTATGGGTGAGGTTACTCTGGCTGATGCTCTTACACGTGAGGTTCAGAGACCTGTAATCGACTTCCAGAAGAAGTCAAAGGGTGTAACATTCGGTGGTAACTGGTGGATTCTTTCCGGATTTGATATTACAAATTCCTTAGACGGTCAGAAGGGCTTACAGCTCTCCGGCAGCCATTGTATCATCCAGGATGTTAACGCTTATAACAACGGTAACACAGGTATCCAGATTTCCAGATACAACTCCAATGACCTTCCTGATTCAGGTTTATGGCCATCCTACAACACCATCCTTAACTGTACTTCTTACAACAATGCAGACTCCGGTTATGAAGATGCCGACGGTTTCGCATGTAAGCTGACAACAGGCCCAGGCAATGTATTTGACGGATGTATCGCTCATCACAATGCCGATGATGGTTGGGATTTCTACGCAAAGCTTGAGACAGGTTCCATCGGTGCTGTTACTATCCAGAACTGTGTAGCATATGCTAATGGTTTCCTTCTTGACGGTACTGTTGCCGGTAACGGTAACGGCTTCAAGATGGGTGGTTCCAACCTTTCCGGTCACCATGTAATCAAGAACTCTGTTGCTTTCGATAACAAGGCAAAGGGTGTTGATTGTAACTCCTGTCCTGATATTGAGGTTTATAACTGTACTTCCTTCAACAACGGTAGCTACAACTACGCATTCTATACAGGTGGTTCTGTAGCCAATACTGCTTTCGTATCTCAGAACAACGTTTCCATGAGAACAAACGGCAGCAAGCTGGAGGATCAGATTAAGCTTAAGGGCACACAGAATGAGAAGAAGGTTATTAATGATTCTTCTTACTTCTATATGACAGCAGGCGGCGACTCCAAGAACTACGCTGGTGCTAAGGCTGATGCTTCCTGGTTCAAGACTCTTGACAGCAAGAAGATCCTTCCTGGCAGAAGCGAAGACGGCCGCATCAACATGAACGGTCTGGCTGAGCTTACAAGCAAGGCAGCAAAGGGCATCGGCGCTACAGTTGGTGGTACAGCTACATTTGATCTTGGTCCTACACTTCAGGCTGCACTTGATGCAGAGCCTGTTGTAACTCCTACACCGGAGCCAACAGCTACTCCTGAGCCGACAGCTACACCTACAGCAGAGCCTACACTTGCACCTACAGCAGAGCCTACACCTGCTCCTACAAGTGTTCCTGATGAAGGTAATACAAACAGCGGTATGCCTGTTGGTGGTATTGTTGCCATCATCGTAGCAATCGTACTTGTACTTGGCCTTGCAGGCGCTTATGTTTACTTCTTCCTCATCAAGAAGACAGGTTTTCCTTTCAAGAAGAAAAAGTAATTAAATAGCTATTGTTTCCATCTCCGGCTACGGTCGGGGATGGACTTTTTTTACTATTTGTGATAGAGTGTGTTTTCGATTTGAAATAGTTTTGGCTTAACAGAAAGGCTTACAGATGCAGTTTACCGTTACCTTAATTGCAGTGGGCACGATGCTACTATATGCGGTGCCCGGCGCAATGTTCGTAAAATTCAAATTAATAAAAAAGGAGTCCATAGCGGCCTTTGCAACGGTACTTATGTACCTCTGTCAGCCCTGTCTCACCCTGTATTCCTTCCAAAACAGTGAATATGCAGAGGGCTTCTGGAAGACGATAGTATTCTTTTTCCTCTTTGGTTTAATATTTATGGGCTGCGTAATGGCGGTATCCTATATAGCCATCAGAAAAAAGGCAGACAATGCCAGATACCGTATAGCGGCCATCGCCAATGTATTCGGTAACTGCGGTTTCCTCGGCATACCGCTTTTGGAGGCGGTGCTTCCGGGTGAGCCCAGAGCTCCGCTGCTGGCGTCTGTATTTATGGTAGCCATGAATGTAATCGGCTGGTCCGCCGGTTCAGCAATTATTGCCAGGGATATAAAGTACATCTCCGTGAAAAAGATTCTGCTGAACCCTGCCATGCTGGCGCTTATCGTAGCGCTGCCTATGTACTTTTTGCATTTCACACTGCCGGGACAGCTACTTAATCTGGTTACAATTCTGGGCAAAATGACAACACCGCTTTGTATGCTGATTATGGGTATGAGACTGGCTACCATGAAGGTAAAAGAGATATTTGAGGATCCTTTGGTATATCTGTCGATTTTCATAAAACAGATGGTCATGCCGGCAATAGCTCTTTTTATCATAATGGCTATGCCACTGGACCTCTATGTTAAGCAAACTATGTTTATTGTCTGCGCCACACCTGTAGCCTCTGTCGTGCTGAATTTTGCGGAGATGATAGGTGAAGGGCAGAAGACTGCGGCCAATATGGTGCTTTTGGGGACAGCACTTTCGGTAATTACGATTCCGGTAATGGTAGTTTTCATGGGATTGTTCTTATAAAGCTTTAAAGTAAGGGAGAAAAGTAAATATGAGTAGAGAAGAAAAAAAGTCCAGATACGAAGGCCTGGAGGCCACCGTGGGAATGGCTGTTATGGACACCATCCCTTGCGTATTTTTCGCTGTGGCAGCAGTGGCTTTGTGCCTGGCAGTAAAGCAGCCCCTGTTTATCATAGGGCAGATATTGTGCACGCTGGCGGGCTTTGGCAAGGCCATATGGAAATTTATTAAGGCCATAAAAAAGGAAAATCACGAGTGGCTGGCTTCGCAGTTTAAATTCACCATGTCAACTGGTTTTCTGCTTTGCGTACTCTCGTTAATAATTGGGCATAAGGCACTGCCTTTTAGCCTTATAGCAAAGAATCTGTTTTCGTTTCCGGTGGTGATTTTCGTGGTGCTGGGCATGCTTATGATGACGGCCATGATAGTTTTGGGAGCCAAAATGGATCCAAGCAATGCCAGAGCCAACTGGATTGAACAGACGGTGAATCTCATAGCCCAGCTTACCTTTATGCTGGCTGCGATAATTATCGTCTATGCTTCCACACACTATGATGCTGTGCATCCCTATTTTCCGGAGGCTGAAAACGGTGTAGTGGAGAAGGAAGTGAAGGGGGGCTTGTTCTTTGACGGCCCGGGCACCAAGGAGGCGCTGGTTTTCTATCCGGGTGGACTGGTAGACTACGAAGCATACGTGCCTCTTATGAGAGAAATAGCGGCAGGTGGTGTAGACTGCTTCCTGGTGGAGATGCCGTACTATCTGGCTGTATTCGGCATAAATAAGGCTGATAAGTATGTAAACAGTAAGGAATACTCTTATGAAAACTGGTATGTGGGAGGACATTCCCTGGGCGGTGCCATGGCGGCATCCTACGCAGGAAAGCATAAGGACCAGGTGGTAGGACTTCTACTTTGCGCCGCATATTCTACAGCGAAGCTTCCTGACAGCATGACAGTGGTGTCTGTATATGGCAGTGAGGATAAGGTGTTGCAGCTGGACAAATACGAAAAGTACCATGAAAATCTTCCGGGCAGCCTGGTAGAAAAGGTCCTTAAGGGCGGAAATCATGGTCAGTTTGGTGACTATGGCGATCAAAAGGGAGATGGCCAGGCTACCATAAGCAGCAAGGAACAGGTAAGCGAGACTTCCAAAGCCTTTCTGGATGCGGTGTTAAAAGAGGCAGATAAATAGAGGTTAGTCTTCAGGAATACTAGTAAATAAAAGAAAACGGTAATCAGTGATATGGACCCAGGAGCCTGGACACATTGATTACCGTTTTTTATGTTCTTAATACAAAAATAATTGCTGATTGGAAAAATTAGTTTGTTGGAGGATTAAAGAGCCTTCTTGATAGCTGAAAGCAATTCGTCGTATTCCTCGAAAGCCTCAAGGTCAGGATTGTCAGCCTTGATTTTATCAGGGCTCTTGAAGAGGAAGCCGGCCTTGGAGGCACGAATCATACCTAAATCATTGTGGCTGTCACCGGAAGCGATGGTATCGAAGCCACAGGACTGAAGAGCCTTGACTGTGGTGAGCTTGCTCTGAGGGCAACGCATCTTGAAGCCTGTGATCTCACCGTTTTCAGCGACTACCAGTTCGTTACAGAAGATAGTGGGCATGCCCAGCTTTTCCATAAGAGGGCCCGCAAACTGGGAAAAAGTATCGGAGAGGATGATTACCTGAGTGATTTTTCTGAGCTCATCCAGGAATTCCTTGGCGCCGGGCATGGGATCGATTTTTCTGATGGTATCCTGAATCTCCTTGAGACCCAGACCATGCTCCTTCAGGATGCCGATTCTGTAATTCATAAGCTTATCGTAATCCGGCTCGTCTCTGGTGGTGCGCTTGAGCTCAGGGATGCCTGAAGCTTCAGCAAATGCAATCCAAATCTCGGGTACAAGTACCCCTTCCATATCAAGACATACTACGTTCATTTTATGCTCCTTTTCTACCATCCCGTCAGATTTACCGACCGACATATTGGAATGGGTTAATGACTTGCTGATTTATCACTTTAAAAGAATAAAGCGATTTTACACGAAGTAGGACCTTTTTTCAATAGCAAATTAAAGAATTGCGATAAAACCTTCCTGTGACAGCCACCATGATACGCTCCCGAGCGGAAAATACCGCCCGGGGACATGCGATATAGGCTCAGCTCTTTATGAAAGGTGCCGGAAAGGTTTACAAAACACTTCCAATTCTCTATAATGCAAGGTACATATTACTTATGAATACTTGCTTGTAAGGAAATGGAGGCATTATGCTTGATTTTTTAAAGGCCGTAATATACGGCATTATTGAAGGTATCACTGAGTGGCTGCCGGTCAGCAGCACCGGACACCTTATTATCGCGGAGGCACTGATACCCTTTAAAAGTGTATCGGAGGGCTTCTTCGATATGTTTGACGTGGTTATCCAGCTGGGCGCCATCCTGGCGGTTGTAGTTCTTTTCTTTTGGAAAATATGGCCCTTCGCCTTCGGAAAAGCAGAGCGCGAGCGTCTGGGACAGACACATGTATTCAAGACGGATATCTGGCTTATGTGGGCCAAGATTATCGTAGCCTGTCTGCCTGCAGCGGTAGTGGGAATCCTTTTCGACGATAAGTGCGAGGAACTTTTCTACAATCCGCCAAGCGTTGCAGTGGCACTGATTGTCTTCGGTATTCTTTTCATCATTGTTGAGACTATGAATAAAGGGAAAACACCCCGTATCAGCAGCATTGCCGAGATTACATGGGCGACTGCACTTATGATCGGTATTTTCCAGGTGCTGGCAGCAGTATTCCCGGGCACATCACGTTCCGGTGCTACCATTGTGGGCGCGTTGCTTATCGGTGTTGCACGTACTACCGCGGCAGAGTTCACCTTTTTCCTGGCAATTCCGGTAATGCTGGGAGCCAGTCTTTTAAAGGTAGTAAAATTCCTGGCTGACGGAGCAGGTTTCTCCGGCATGGAGGCAGGTATTCTTGCCATCGGTACCCTTGTTTCCTTCGTAGTATCATTTTTCTCACTGAAGGCTCTTATGAGTTATGTTAAGAAGCATGACTTCAAGGTGTTCGGCTACTATCGTATAGTGCTGGGTGCCCTTGTCATAGTGCTTTCACTGGTAGGAGTACTTAAATAGGGTTTTACATTGTGAAAGGGGCGAATAAAGAAGTGATATATCGCTGAAAAAGCACTTTATCCGTAAGTTCCCTTCTGTTACAATGTATCCATAAACAAAAAAGACGTCGCAAGGACGACGGGAAAAGGAGCGGGTTATGCCATACTTTATTACAGCAGTTGTTATTATTGTTTTACTTTTTATCAGTTGTCTGAAGGTAGTACCCCAGTCACAGAACTATGTTACAGAGTTACTTGGTAAGTATTCAGGTACATGGGACAGCGGTCTTCGCTTCAAGATTCCATTTTTCCAGAGAATCGTAAAGAGAGTTTCTCTTAAGGAGCAGGTTGCTGACTTCCCTCCTCAGCCGGTTATTACCAAAGATAACGTTACCATGCAGATCGATACCGTAGTTTACTACAGAGTAGTTGATCCGAAGCTTTTCACATACGGAGCTGAGAATCCTATCATCGCACTTGGTAATCTTACAGCTACTACTCTTCGTAACCTTGTAGGTGCTCTGGAGCTGGATGAGACACTTACATCCCGTGATATGGTAAATGCAAAGATGCAGGCTATCCTGGACGATGCTACAGACCCTTGGGGCATCAAGGTGGGCCGTGTAGAGCTCAAGAACATCATCCCTCCTAAGGACATTCAGAATGCCATGGAGAAGCAGATGAAGGCTGAGCGTGAAAAGAGACAGACCCTCCTGGAGGCTGAGGCTCACAGAGCAGCATCCGTTACACGTGCAGAGGGTGATAAGCAGGCTATGGTGCTTAAGGCAGAAGCTGAGAGAGATGCAGCTATCGCCAGAGCAACAGGTAAGGCTGAGTCCATTCGTCTCGTATATGAGGCTGAGGCTCGCGGTATCGAGATGCTGAAGGCAGCACAGATGGATGACAGCGTTCTTACACTTAAGAAGCTGGATGCTCTGAAGGCACTGGGCGATGGCCGTGCAACAAAGATTGTTGTTCCTACAGAACTTGTATCTGCAGCCAGCGACATTACTTTCAAGAGTGAGATGCTTGGCCTGGGCGAGGCTATCGATAAGACACCTAAGCCTGTAGCAGAAAAGGTAGTGGAAGATGATGATTGCTGCGATGACGATCACATCAGCGCTGTAACAAGAGAAGTAGTTGAGTGTGAGAATTCCGCAGAATAGTTTTTTAAGGCTATCGGCATCTTTTCAAAATTGTATCAAAAGTTCACACAATTTGATAAATTAAAGACTTGACTTTCTCGTCACGGGGTGGTAAAATACTACTCCGTGACGAGTTTATTTATTCCTTGCTCTCTGTTAAGCGGAGGGCCCACAAGACCAGAAGGAGGTGCAATACAACATGGAACATTATGAATTATGTTTAGTTGTTAATGCAAAAGTAGAGGACGACGTAAGAAATACCACCCTCGAGAACGCAAAGGCTCTTATCACCAGATTCGGTGGCGAGATCAAGAACGTAGAGGATTGGGGCAAGAAGAAGCTTGCTTACGACGTACAGAAGATGAACGAAGGTTTTTATTACTTCATTCAGTTCGATGCTGAGACAACAGTACCAAATGAGATCGAACAGCGTATTCGTATCATGGACAATGTACTCAGATTCTTATGCACAAAGATTGAGGCATAATTTAGGGAGGATATCCTAATGAACAGAGTAATTCTCATGGGCAGACTCACAAGAGACCCGGACATTCGTTATTCACAGAACGGCGGTGACAATTCCGCTGTTGCCAGATTTACTATCGCAGTTGACAGACGTACACGTCGTGATCAGGGTGGAGATCAGCAGACAGCTGACTTCATTGGCTGCGTAGCTTTCGGCCGTCAGGCTGAATTCGCAGAGAAGTACCTCAAGCAGGGCACAAAGATTGCCTGCGAGGGTCGTATCCAGACTGGCAGCTATACCAATAAGGATGGTCAGAGGGTTTTCACCACAGATGTGGTTCTTGACAATATCGAGTTCGCCGAGAGCAAAAACTCACAGGGCAACAGCAATGCCGGTGGCTATAATGACAGACCACAGCCATCCGGGGCAGACAATGGCTTCATGAATATCCCTGAGGGTATTGATGACGAGCTGCCATTCGGCTGATGCATCATCTAATGCAAATTACATCGATTTGAACAGGAGGAAATAAAATGGCAGGTGAAAAGACAGCAAGACCTGAGAGAACAGACGCTCCTATGAAGAGACGCGTTGTTCGCAGAAGAAAGAAAGTTTGTGCATTCTGCGCAGATAAGACTACAGAAATCAGCTACAAGGATACAAAGAAGTTATCCAGATACGTTTCCGAGAGAGGTAAGATCCTTCCTCGTCGTATCACAGGCACATGCGCTAAGCATCAGAGAAGTCTGACAACAGCTATCAAGCGCGCACGTCACGTAGCACTTATGCCTTACACAGTAGAGTAGGATGGCGGGGCATCCCCACATGCTTTTCTGCTATAGGCGATACCTATTTTTGAATAATAAACTCAATAGAGCCTCGGAGAAATCCGAGGCTTTTTACTTGAGGATAGGATGAAATAATGGTATGATGGCATGAGAAAAGCCGGAGAAAACGGATAGCAAGGGCTTTTTCATAATAATTTTTTGAGGTGACTAAAATGGCTTGTACAACAATTCTAGTAGGAAAAAAGGCCAGCTTCGACGGCTCTACAATGATTGCCAGAAACGATGATGGCGGATATGATACAAAAAAACTGGTGGTGGTGCGCCCGAAGGACCAGCCGAAGAAGTATAAGAGCAAGATTTCCAAGCTTACTGTGGAGCTTCCGGATAATCCCCTGAGCTACACCGCTACGCCTAATGTAGACCCTTCCATGGGCACATGGGCTGCCTGCGGTATAAATGCAGCCAATGTAGCCATGACGGCTACCGAGACCATTACCAGCAATCCCAGAGTGCTGGGAGCTGACCCGCTGGTGCGCTACACACCTAAGCAGGGCAAGGAAAAGGAGAAGGCCGGCGGTATCGGTGAGGAGGACCTGGTGGTACTGGTGCTTCCCTACATCCATTCTGCCAGAGAGGGAGTCGTACGTCTGGGAGAGCTCCTTAAAAAGTACGGTACCTACGAGGCAAACGGTATTGCTTTTTCCGATAAGGATGAAATCTGGTGGTTGGAGACCATCGGCGGTCACAACTGGATTGCGCGACGTGTAGCTGATGATGAGTACGTAGTAATGCCCAATCAGTTTGGCCTGGACCGCTTTGACTTTGAGGATGCTTATGGCGCCCAGAAGGAAAATATGTGTTCTGAAGGCCTCAGAGACCTGATGAAGGACTATCATCTGGACCTTACCATGGAGGAGGGAGATTTTAATCCCCGTGAGGCATTTGGCAGTCACTCCGACAGCGACCACGTATATAACACTCCCCGGGCATGGTACATGGGCAGATATTTTAACCCGAATACTTACATCTGGGATGGAGAGGACGCTGAATTCACACCCGAAAGTGATGATATTCCATGGAGTTTTGTACCGGAAAAGAAGATTACTGTAGAGGATGTGAAGTATATCCTGTCGTCTTATTATCAGGGTACCCCTTACAATCCTTACAGAAAGGGCGATGATCCCAGAAAGGGTATGTACCGTCCGATTGGTATCAGCCGTACCGATACTATGGCTATACTTCAGATACGTGACTACGTGCCTGCAGAAATCGCTGCCGTAGAGTGGATTTGCTTTGCATCCAACGCCTTTAATGCGGCGCTTCCGGTATATACCAATACGGATAAAATGCCTGCATACTTAAGCGGCACAGGTATGGATGTGTCTACCGAGAATTTCTTCTGGGGCTCCCGACTTCTGGGGACACTTGCAGACCCTCATTACGGCTCAGCTATCCAGATGGTAGAACGCTACCAGGGAGCTATGGCTGTGGAAGGCCACAGACTTCTCAACGAGTATGACAAAAAGATGATGGAGAAAAAGGATTTTTCACTTATCGCCGAGGCGAACAACAAGCTTTGCGAAATGGGGAAAAAGGAAACTACCCGTGCTATCAATAATCTGGTGAAAAATGCCTACCAGCATATGAAAAACGGTTACAGCAGAGCTGATAACTGATTTTTATAAGAAAAAGCAGTTCTTCACGGGATTGTCGGCGAAAATTAGGGCATTCTCACTTTGTGAGAGTGAATTTTCGGTCCACGGGCTTTAAAAAATGTCTCATATGGATAGAATTCGAACTATGGGAAGGGAAAACATCCCGGGAAAGGACTTGATAAATATGGAAAAAAATACAATGGGAGCATTTATAGCAGCTCTCAGAAAATCAAAAGGTATAACTCAGCAGGAGCTGGCTGACATGCTGAATGTCTCCAATAAGGCGGTGAGCCGATGGGAGAGAGACGAGACCGCACCGGACGTTACACTGATTCCCGCAATTGCTGACATATTCGGTGTGACTTGCGACGAGCTACTGAGAGGGAGTCGAATAAGAAGCGAAGCGGAGAATTCTGGGCCTGACGCTGTTATGAATGTTGGTGAGAGTGACGCAAAGGATAACAGGTATGCAAATAATGACAGTGCATATGTGTCAGACAAAAGGTTAAAGAGTCTTATGGCCAAGCAGTTCGCATCCTTTACAAGACTTTACGCCATAGCGCTTGCGATACTTCTTGTAGGTGGCGGTGGTGGTCTGGTTATTTATGCAGCCACTGAAAACTATGACAAGATTTGGCTGATAGGTATAATTATAAGCGTTGTGATGGCATTGGCAGCACTGATTACATTTATTATTGCTTTCAGCCGTCTGGCAGAATTTAAGCATAGCGAGATTTTTGAACAGGGGGATGTGAAGATGACCACAGCCTTCAGGAAAAAGGTCTTTCCGTTAATTTTCTGGGTAATATGGCAGGTGGCTTGGATGGCATTTTTAACAATTCTCGTCGGAGCCAATGGAGTTACACTATTATACGGTTCGGCTCTCGGAATAATCGTCGGATTATATGCGTGCAGAGCAATAGGCGTCAAAAGGTATGGTGCGGAATTTTATAAAGGTATTGGGAAGTTGGATGGAGAAAAGCCGATAAAAATAATGTTTTTCTTGCAGCTCGCAGTAATCTGTGTAACGGTGGTCTTCGAACTTGTGGAAAAAATACCACAGTGGATTACAGGTCATACTCCTCAGGGACTTGGATGGATGGCTCCTATCTTGACTGTTCTTGTCGTTTTATTTTTTGGAGCAGCTCTGGTTACGCCGCTATTGATAAAAATTCAGGATATGCCAAGGGCAACGCTGAACGCGGCGTGTAATATAGCCCTGTTTATAGGACTGGTGGAAGTAATAGATGGCTTCTGGGTAACGCAAGGCAGCTACTGGATTTCTACCGGCGGTCTTTTTGGCCGGCACCTGGTGTATGAAATTTACAAGGGAGGTGTCCGGTACGATCTGGTAATTTTCATTGAATCAATCATTTGGGGAGTGATTTTTGCAGGACTGGGGATTTTCGGACATTACTATATGAAAAGGCAGCAGAGAAAAAAATCAGAATAAAGCATACGAGCACCCGTTTCGTCTTTGAAACGGGTGCTTTTTTGGAAAGAACATTAATAATTATTATTTGCCTCAGGCTGTAGTAAATATTATTTGCTTTTTTCAGGATTAAATAGTAAA
Organism: Lachnospiraceae bacterium; assembly: GCA_045641825.1. Taxonomy (GTDB): domain Bacteria; phylum Bacillota; class Clostridia; order Lachnospirales; family Lachnospiraceae; genus RGIG3528. Next base: position 7,003 of record JAZUHR010000187.1, on the reverse strand, counting down.
ATTTAGAGTGTTATAGTATAAATTTGCTAGATACTATAATTAGCTGAAAATGAGGACTCACACATGAATTGGATTTTCACATTACTGGGCTTTATGGCGGGCATTACCCTTTTCCTCTTTGGTATGGATACCATGGGAAAATATCTGGAAAAAATGGCCGGCGGTACATTGGAAAATGTACTTGGAAAGCTCACTACCAACAGATTTCTGGCAGTAATATTCGGTGCCTTGGTCACTGCAGCCATTCAGTCATCTACCACTACCTCTGTAATGGTAGTCGGTTTGGTAAACTCAGGTATTATGAAGCTTTCACAGGCAGTAGGCGTACTTATGGGTGCCAATATCGGTACCACCATTACTTCCTGGATTATGGCTTTGGCTTCTATCGGTGATGAGGCAACACTTGCGCTTCAGCTCTTAAAGCCTGAGAGTCTGGCAGGTCTGGCCGGCTTCATAGGCATCCTTCTCAGAATGATATCCAAGAAGGAAAAGAGAAGAGACATCGGTAACATTCTTCTGGGCTTTGCCATGCTGATGCTGGGTATGACCACCATGAAGGATGCGGTTGCACCTCTCGCAGAATTACCTTCAGTACAGAATCTTCTGGTAACCTTTACCAATCCTTTATTCGGTGTTTTGGCTGGTACAATTCTTACCGTCCTGGTACAGTCTTCTGCTACATCCGTTGCTATTTTGCAGTCCTTCTGCGCCAGCGGTGCAGTTACCTTCGGTGCTGCTATTCCTATCATCATGGGACAGAATATCGGTACCTGCTTCAAGGCCCTTATTTCAGCGGTTGGTGCCAGTAAAAATGCGAAGCGTGCATCCTTCGTGCACCTTTACTTCAATATGATTGGTACAGTGCTTTTCCTGGCACTTTTCTATATAGCTAATGCTATTTTCAATTTTGCATTTGTAGAGCAGGCTGCCGATACAGATAAGATTGCGCTTATCCACTCCATGTTCAATATCGGTACCACAGTTGTTCTCTTCCCGTTTGCATCACTTATTGAAAAGCTGGCTACCATCACTGTTCGTGAAGAGGAAAAGAGTGATAAAGAGACCAAGAAGGACTTCAAGCTTCTGGATGCAAGATTCCTTACCACACCTTCCTTTGCTATTGAGCAGTGTAAGGCTGTTACTTTGAATATGGCACAGCTCTCCAAGAAGGCTCTCTTTATGGCTATTGACCTTCTGGAGACCTACGATGCTCAGAAGGCTCAGAAGGTAGTGGATCTGGAGAGCGAAGTAGATATGTTCGAGGATGAGCTGGGCGCATACCTGGTAAAGGTTGCAGATGCCAGACTTTCTGAAAAAGACAGTAATGCCGTTACAAAGATTCTTCGCTGTATCGGCGATTTTGAGCGTATTTCCGACCATGCCCTTAATATCAAGGAAGTGGCAGATGAAATAAATACAAAGGGTCTTCAGTTCTCAGATGCAGCCAAGCAGGAAATTGCGGTACTTCAGAAGGCTGTCAGCGATATAGTTACAGAGACTGTAAGCGTTTTTGAGACAGAAGATCTGGCTATGGCAGCCAAGGTTGAGCCTCTGGAGGAGGTAGTAGACGAGCTCCACAGAGAGATTAAGGCCCGTCACGTAGAGCGTCTGGTAAACGGCGAATGTACCATTCAGATGGGCTTCGTGCTGTCAGACCTTCTTACCAATTACGAGCGTGTATCCGACCACTGCTCCAATATCGCAGTAGCCGTAATTCAGATGAAGTCCGGCAACAGCAATGGCGCGCACTCCTACCTGGATACAGTAAAGCATGATACTGCAGCTTTCTCCAAGGAAGTACAGATAGATGAGAGTACATACGCTCTCCCTGAAAAAGTAACAAAATAATCCCTTTGGGAAATATATACGAGAGGCAATTTTAGAAATGGTTAAAGTAGTTAAGTTTGGCGGAAGCTCCCTGGCTGACGCAAATCAGTTTAAAAAGGTTGGCAATATTATCAGAGCGGAAGAAGAGAGAAAGTACGTAGTTCCCTCAGCTCCGGGTAAGAGAAATTCCAAGGATACAAAGGTTACCGACATGCTCTATGCATGCTATGCATTGGCTGATCAGGATAAGGATTTTTCCGATGCCCTGGCCAAAATCAAGGCTCGCTATGATGAGATTATTTCCGGCCTTGAACTTTCTACAGACCTTACAGAGGAATTTAAGACTATTGAAAAGAACTTCAAGGCACACGCAGGTGTGCAGTACGCTGCATCCCGTGGCGAATACCTGAACGGTATCATTATGGCAGATTACCTGGGATATGAATTCCTGGATGCTGCCACAGTAATTTTCTTCGATAACGAAGGCAATTTCCTGTCTGAGGATACCAATGCGGCTCTTTCCAAGAGACTTAAGGAGATGGATAGAGTAGTGCTTCCGGGCTTCTACGGTGCTACCCGTGAGGGGGTTGTAAAGACCTTCTCCAGAGGTGGTTCGGATATCACAGGCTCTATTCTGGCACGTGCAGCAGGCGCTGATATCTACGAGAACTGGACAGACGTATCAGGTTTCCTGGTAGCTGATCCACGTATCGTAAAGGATCCTCAGGTTATCAATACCATTACCTACAAGGAGCTCCGTGAGCTGGCTTACATGGGTGCATCCGTACTTCATGAGGATGCTATTTTCCCTGTAAGAAAGGCCGGCATTCCTATCAATATCAGAAATACCAATATCCCTACAGATCCCGGTACCATGATTGTGGAAAACACCTGTAAGCAGAGTGAGTACACCATCACAGGTGTAGCCGGTAAAAAGGGCTTTGTATCCATCAATATCGAAAAGGATCAGATGAACTCTGAAATAGGGTTTGGGAGGAGAGCGCTGGAGGCCTTCGAGCTTTCCGGTATTTCCTTCGAGCATATGCCATCCGGTATCGATACCATGTCCGTATTTGTTCACCAGCCTGAATTCGAGGGCAAGGAGCAGCAGGTTCTGGCAGCTATTCACAGACTTACAGACCCTGACGCTATCGATATCGACTCCGACGTAGCTCTTATTGCTGTCGTAGGCCGTTCCATGAAGTCCAATCGTGGTGTTGCTGCACGTATTTTCGCAGCTCTCGCTCACAATAAGATCAATATTAAAATGATTGATCAGGGCTCATCAGAGCTCAATATCATCATTGGTGTATCCAATGGCGATTTCGAAAATGCAATTCGTTCTATTTACGATGTATTTGTAACATCCAAGCTGGTTTAATACTTATTTCTTAGGGATTAATATCCGGGAGACAAAGAATTATGAGCAAAGAGAAAAAACAAGTAGTGGTGGATGGTGCTTTGGGCACCTTCCTCAGAGGAATATCAATACTGATTCTTCTTGCGCTGGGTATGGGATTGGTGGCAGCAGTGCTATATCCCAAGACCTTGCCTGCGGTCATTGTTTTCTCTGTAGCTATAATCGGAACGGGTATATACCTGAGATGGTACAGGAAACGTGTACTTATGCGCCAGATGGTGGATTTTGCCCTGGAATTCAATGAGGCAAATCGTGCCATGCTGAAGCAGCTGGATGTGCCTTTCGGACTTCTTGATTTAAATGGTCGAATCATCTGGGGCAGTAATGACCTGAATGAGCTGATTCCCTACAGCAGACATCTTAAGGACACGGTAAGCGAGATATTCGGAAGTGAAGAACTGAAAAAAATGCCTGTTGTGGAAGAAGACGTGGAGGCTATGGTAGACTATCAGAACCATACCTACAGGGTTAAGCTTAGACTTCTCACTCCATCCAACTACGGAGATACTGTTCTTTGGCGTGATGAAAGAGAGCTGGACGCTCCGGCTGATTCACTCATCGCCATGCTTCTCTATGATGAGACAGAAAATGTAGCTCTCAAAAAAGAAGTTCAGGATGAAAAAATGGTGGTAGGCCTTCTTTACATAGACAACTATGAAGATGCCTGCGAGGGTAAGGACGAGACCAAGCGCAACTTTGCTACTACATGGGTAGAATCTGAGATTAATCGCTATTTGAAGGGCTATGATACCATTTTGCGACGTCTGGAGAAGGATAAATTCATGTTTATTTTCCGTGCCCGTTATCTGCAGGCTATGGAGGATGACGGCTTCTCTATTCTGGAGACTATACGTAATCTCAGCTCTTATGATATCAAGTTCACTATATCCATTGGTCTTGGCGTATATCCGAATATGTACAGTCGAAGCATGGAATATGCAAATGACGCTATGGCACTGGCTCTCGGTCGAGGCGGTGATCAGGTAGTAATCAAGAGACCGAACTCTGAAATGAAGTATTACGGTGGCGTAGCAGCCTCCGTAGAGAAGACCTCCAAGACCAAGGCGAGAGTAAAAGCCCAGGCCTTGAAGGAATATATCGAAAAATATGACCATGTGGTTGTAATGGGCCATAGAGGACCTGATACAGACTCTGTAGGCGCTTCCTGTGGTATATATGCTCTGGCACAGGCACTGGGAAAGCAGGCATATATCGTGCTTTCATCAGAGAGCCAGACGGTGAAAAAATTTGTTGATCCCATCAGGAATACGGATGGCTATGATGAGATTATGTTTATTCCGGGTAATAAGGCCAAGGAATATGTAGACAAGGATACTCTTCTTGTTATTGTGGATACCAGTGTGCCGGGGAATACAGATGCACCGGATCTTTTGAATCTTACAGACAATATCGTGGTTATCGATCACCACAGACAGTCTGAGAAAAAGGTTGGAAATGCACTTCTTTCGTATATTGAACCATCTTCATCGTCTGCCTGTGAAATGGTAACTGAAATTCTTCAGTATGCGGTGCCCGGATACAGATTCAAGTCAGAAATTGCCACTATCATGTATAGTGGTATGGTTGTGGATTCCGGTGACTTTAAGGTTAAGGCCGGCATACGTACCTTTGAGGCTGCAGGTCTTCTTAAGAGAGGCGGTGCAGATCCAACAGTGGTGAGAAAGCTGCTTCGTACCAGTATCACAGACTATCAGGCAAAGACTAAATGCATAAGTAATGCAGAGATTTTCTGCGATCATTATATTATGGCGGAATTCGATCCTGAAGGGATCACAAGCCCCAGAGATGTTGCGGCTCAGGCAGCTAATGAGATGCTTAGTATTGACGGCGTAAAGGCAAGCTTTGTATTTACGCAGATTGATAACTATATTCAGATAAGTGCCCGTGCTATCGATGAAATGAACGTTCAGACAGCACTGGAAAAACTCGGCGGCGGCGGTCATCAGACTATTGCAGGCGCACAGCTGGAGAATACCAGCATGCTTGAAGCCATGAATGCTGTAAAGAAGTTGATAATTGAAGAAACAAAGAAAACATATGAGTAGTTTATAGGGGGTAAATGATGGAAATCATACTTTTGGAAGATGTTAAGAGCTTGGGAAAGAAGGGGCAGATTGTTAAGGTTTCTGATGGTTATGCCAGAAATTTCATTCTGCCAAAGAAGCTGGGCGTTGAAAAAAATGCGAAGACATTAAATGACTTAAAGGTTCAGCAGGCGCACGAGGCCAAGCGACTTCAGGAAATTCTGGAGGAGGCCCAGGCACTGGGAGCAAAGATTTCAGCAGGGACAGTAACTCTCACTATGAAAGGCGGAGAGGGCGGCAGAACCTTCGGTTCTGTTTCCACCAAGGAAATCAATAACGCTATCAAGGAGCAGCTGAAGCTGGATGTGGACAAGAAGAAGCTGGTGCTTAACGATCCTATACGTAATTTTGGTACCTACCATATTCCGGTTAAGCTTCATCCGCAGGTAACTGCTGAGCTTACCGTAAAGGTAGTAGAGGCATAATTTTGAATCTTTCATACGGGGTTTATCATGGAAGAAAATGTAATTAGCAGAAAAAAACCATTTAGCCGCGAGGCTGAGCAGGCTGTTATCGGCGCGATGATGATGGAAAGGGATGCCATTGTTGCAGCGGAAGACAGTCTGATAGCAGCGGATTTTTATGATCCGGCACTGGGCGTAATGTTCGAGGCTATCAGGGAGCTTTACCTGCAAAAAATAGAAGTTGACATCATCACCTTGGCTGAAAAACTGAAGGAAAAGGAAATTGCTCCGGAATTATGCGGACTCGAGAATCTGCGTAATATAGAGGAATCAACACCTACTTCCGCCAATGTGAAATACTATATAGATATCGTGGCTGAGAAAGCTCATTTGAGACGTATTTTAAAGACTCTTGAGGACCTGACAGCCAATATATATATGGACAAGGAACCGCTGGAGGATGTGCTGAAAAATACCGAAAATAAGGTGTTTGAGGTGCTTAAGAATAAAAACAGCGGTGAGATAGAAGATATCAGAAATATTGTTTATCGTACTCTTAAAAATATTCAGAATGCGGCCAACAGCCGTGGCGGTATTACCGGTATAGCCACCGGCTTTAAGGATCTGGATCAGAAGCTGGCAGGCCTTCAGAGGTCAGACCTTATTCTTATAGCTGCCAGACCTTCTATGGGTAAGACCGCTTTCGTATGTAATATTGCCGACTACGTGGCTGTAAGAAGTCATGTGACCACATATATTTTTTCACTGGAAATGTCCAAGGAACAGTTGATGAACCGTATGTTTGCTATGGAATCCAGAGTATCAGCAGGAAAGCTTAGAACAGGTGACCTGAAGGGGGATGATTGGGTAGATCTCTTCAGCGGTGCGAAGGATCTGGCGGATTCCGGTCTTCTTATTGATGATACACCGGGTATTTCTATCGCAGCACTTCGCTCCCTTTGCAGAAAGGCGAAATTGGAGAAAAATTTAGGTCTGGTAATCATCGACTACCTGCAGCTTATGACAGCGGGAACCGGCAGAGTGGAATCCAGACAGAATGAGGTCTCCGAGATTTCCCGTTCCCTTAAGGCACTGGCCCGTGAATTGGATTGTCCTGTAATCGCCCTGTCACAGCTGTCACGAGCAGTTGAATCCAGAGACAACAAGCGTCCTATGCTTTCAGACCTTCGTGAATCCGGAGCTATCGAGCAGGATGCCGACGTATGTATGTTTATTTACAGAGACGA
>JAZUHR010000186.1:0-2261 GCA_045641825.1 Lachnospiraceae bacterium | reverse complement strand
CAGAAAAATCATAAGAGGTGGCGCGGATAAGAGCTATGGTATTCAGGTGGCGAGACTGGCGGGACTTCCGGAGGAAGTCTTAAGAAGAGCCACAGAGATTTCCGAGGAACTGGTAAAAAATGATATTAACGCCGGTGAGATTTTTGATAATCAGCTGGGTACTATCGAAGAGCCGAAAAAAACTAAAAAGGATGATGTTTTTGACGGTCAGCTGTCTCTTTTTGACGAGCCCAAGGAAGAAAAGCCTGTGGTAGCAGAGGAAGTAGACAATTCCAAGTACATGCAGGTAATCAATGAACTTTTGCATGTAAACGTACAGAGTATGACACCTCTGGATGCCTTGAACGCACTCTACAAATTACAGGAAAAACTTAGATAAACAAGGGATTTTGATTTTCAGAAAAACTGAGATATACAGTTGTCTTGATTTAAGAGAAAACTCAGATAAACAGATTTTATGATTAATATTCTAGATAAAAATACAATAGATCAGATAGCGGCAGGAGAGGTTATTGAGCGTCCTGCATCAGTGGTTAAGGAACTGGTGGAAAATGCGGTGGATGCAGGCTCAGGCGCTATTACTGTGGAGATTAAGGATGGCGGAATTCAGCTAATCAGAGTCACGGATAATGGCTCGGGAATTGAGGCAAAAGATGTTAAAATTGCCTTTTTTCGCCATGCTACCTCCAAGATTAAGTCTGCCGTAGACCTTTTATCCATCCATAGTCTGGGCTTCCGCGGTGAAGCTCTTTCTTCCATTGCATCTATTGCAAGGGTAGAGCTTTTAACCAAGACCAGAGATTCATTTGTGGGAAGCAGATATGTGATTGAAGGTGGAGAGGAAAAGAGCTTTACAGAAGCAGGCTGTCCGGACGGCACTACTTTTCTTATTAAGGACCTTTTCTATAATACACCGGTCAGAAGGAAATTTTTAAAGAGCGCCACTACAGAGGCAGGCTATGTCTGCGAAATGGTGGAAAAGCAGGCTTTGTGCCATCCGGAAATATCTTTTAAGCTGATTGTAAACGGTAAGGTGCAGCTCCATACTGCGGGGCATGGCAAGCTCAAGGAAACATTTATGGAACTTTACGGTCTGGATATGGCCAAGGCTTCAATAGATGTAAATATGACTGATGAATTGAGAAACTATCAATTAAGCGGCATAGTTGCAAAGCCTTATGTTTCCAGAGGAAACCGTAATCTGGAGGGCTTTTTTGTAAACGGCCGATTTGTAAAATGTACCCTGCTTCGTAATGCTCTTGAGGATGCCTACAAGGGCTATATGATGGGGCATTGTTATCCTGTCTGTGCGCTTTTTCTGGATATGCCCGCTGATTCAATCGATGTCAATGTCCATCCCTCCAAGCTGGAGCTGAGATTTACGGATAGTGAGGGGACCTACAGACTTATTTATGATGCTGTGAGAAATGCTCTTTCCGGGAAAAGCATGATTGTTAATCAGAAGCCTCAAGAAAAATCTTTTTCAGAGCAGCACAAGGATAAGATAAAGGAACTTAATACAAATCATCTGCCCGAGGCTTTTGAGATTAAGAAAGATAAGAGTTTAATTTTACCTAAAAAAGAGCTTATACTTCCTGAAAATACTCCTGTGGAGATTCCGGAAAGCCTTAAAAAATACGGACAAATTGAAGAGACTATTCAAAATACTCCCTTAAATCTGGATACAGATGTAACAGATGAACTTGATAAAAATAGCAGCAGATTGTCTGTGGCTGAGAGCGACGAAAATAGCAGCAGATTGTCTGTAGCCGAGAACGAGAATAAAACTAGCAGACAGGCTTCAGAGGCTGTGGATACAGAGGCTAAATCTCATGTTTCAGAGGCTTCGAATACAGAGGCTAAAGAAGCTGAAGACTTACTTTTCGAAGCCTATAAAAACACTGTTAATGTAGAAAATCCGGTGCAGGAGTCTTTTTTAACAGATCTTTACAAGGACAGAGAGAAGGATTTCCGCATAGTGGGGCAGGTGCTGGGCACCTACTGGATTATAGAAATGGACAAGATCATGTTCATGATAGATCAGCATGCTGCTCACGAAAAGGTCCTTTACGAGCGTACCATGAAAAGGCTCAGAGATAAGGAGACCTTTGCCAGTCAGGCTATTTTCCCTGCCCGCATTGTAGCTCTTTCCATGCGTGAAGTGGAATGTATCAGAGAAAATATGCAGGTTTTCTCCAATATGGGCTTTGAAATTGAGGAATTTGGAGCTACTGATATAAAAATTACAGGACTTCCTGCTG
>JAZUHR010000185.1:0-3587 GCA_045641825.1 Lachnospiraceae bacterium | reverse complement strand
TCCCACTTATTAGTAAAATAAAAGCAAAAGAAAGGGGCGAAATTATGCGACCATTGAAAGAAAAAGTAAGTATCACCTTAGACAGCGATATAGTACAACACATTAAAGAGATGGCCGAAGCCGATGATCGTTCCTTCAGCCAATATGTTAACATGATTCTTAAAGAACACGTTTCGCAGGCATCCAAAGAAACCAGCAAAAAATCGTCACAGTAACAGTTATGCCCGGAGCTTCCGCCCCGGGCATTGTTAATCTAGTGAATAATGACCGTACTTCTGTCTATCACAAATTGTATATAGGTCATTATAATAACTATATTCTTTTCATTCCAGTTAAATGTTTATTAAATCATGGCTTTTTGAATTGTTTCCCCTAACTCACTCTTCTTCCACCGGCAGTGTCACAGTAATATAGTCATGCTCTACATAAGGGCAGAATCTGTCAAAAACATCCATGGTCTTCATGCGCAGGCTGGAGGTATTGATGCAGGGATGACACCCCAGCAGTTCCCTTTTCAGCACGTCCTCATCTACGAGGAGCTGCACATTTTTGTCCTTGTCATTCATAAGCCCCAGCACACTGACAGAGCCCGGTGTGATATCCAGGAATTTTTCCATATACTCCGGTCCGGCAAAGGAAAGTCTGGCGCTATTTATTTGCTTTGACAGGTCCTTCGTCTTGAATTTCTTGTTTTCCGGTATCATAAGCAGGTAAAATCTGGTCTTCTGGGCATTGCATAGAAATAAATTCTTGCAGATAACAGCAGGAGCCAGTATCTCGTCTATGGCTGCACAGGCTTCCATAGTGTCTGCCGCCTCGTGATCCACTCTCTCGTACTCTATCCCCAACTTGTCCAGCAGGTCGTATGTCCTTATTTCCTTTTCCAGGCGTCCCGAAATATCCTCCGGGCGTCCCTTACATAATTCCAGCTTCATACTTTTTCCTTTCTCATGTAGTTAACCGGTGCAGCACTTTCTAATAACTATGCAGGAAAGTGCTCTACTACTCCCTCTTTCCCTTACAAAATTCATCATACATCTTAAGAAAAAGCTCGCTGCAGCCTAGATTTTCAGACTTTTCAAAGGTCTGATGCTCCCCATCCCGGCAAAGCCCGGTCTCCGGATCCAAGTAAATGTGCCTTCTGCTACCGTCCGAAGCCAGATAATAGTACTTTCCCTCTTCTTCGTAGGCTTCATAATCTCTAAGTGCCACCAGGCTTTGAGGTCCATTGTAGGTATATACCTCTTCATCAGGCTTCATGCCTTCATGATAGTAAAATAGTCTGGTAGTGTATTCTCCCTCTCCCAGCGCTCTGATAAAACCTTCCACTGAAGATAAGACGCCGGCCTTGTAGCCCTTGGCCATCAGTTCCTCTGCCACGTAGTCGATAACAAAGGCATTTTTTGCATAGTAAAAATCCAGAAAATCCGGGATTTCATTCTCCTTCGCGAAGGTTAGGTATTCGTCAGATACGGTAAGCCTTCCCCTGTTATCTCCTAATAGCTCCAGCTTTACATGCTTCTCGTCCCCCACATAGCCCATCAGCTTCTCTATGTAGGCAGCTATCTCCTCATTTTGAAAGGGATCGAAAAATGAGGCCGCATAGTCATTATCACAGGCGAACAAAGACTTATATACCGCATATACAGGCGCATAGTAAATAAATCTGCTTTTGCTTTCATTTACCTTTAAAAGCGCTTCATAAAGAGCAGGCTCTATGTATACCTCTTCATTCGGCCTGCTGTTAAGCGTATAAAGATTGCCAAGACCTGCTACTTCATCTTTCCCGAAAATATTGGCTCCACGATCCAGAAGTGATGGATAAAGCTTATTCAGCCTCCCCCATTCAGTGGATGGAGACACACCCGATACACCCAGCTGATAGTGAAAAATAAATTCGTTACCCAGCCCGCTTTCTGTCTTGACCGACAGTGTCTGCCAGCCGCTTTCCGTATGCAGTACTTTGGTAAATATATAGTAAAAAGCATAAGCCGCTACACTCAGCGCAAGCACCATAAAAACCAGGCGCATAATAATGCCCGATTCCGTCAGTGTCACTTCTATCTTCTCATTTTTGTAATCTTTCTTCTTACCGCCAAGTCCCATTTGGGTACTCCTGCCTTTCCAAAACAATTTCTGTATACACGAGCGAAACGCCCCCTCAAATTGAGGGAGCGTTATTATTTTATATCATCGCCCTAATAATTAAAAGTCCTAAAAGTATAATCAGAATAAGTCTGAAAACAAGACCGGCTATTGCGCCCTTCTTTAAAGCCTTGAAATTGCGCATGTAGTTATTCTTTTTGAAGATAAAGCCGGCAATCAGGCCACATATAGGCAGAATAAATGCCAGTATCTTGTACCAAAGACTTCCTGTATCATGTACGGGAGCCGCCAGAATTTCTTCTCTGGAAACTGTAGTCTCAGACTTCTCAGCGTCTTTCTTAGCCTTTTCTTCAGGTGTCAGAATGGTGATAGACTTTATCTTTTCACCCTTTTCTCTGATTTCCTTATACTTCTTAATCTCTTCCTTGTTGCCATATACAAAATGATTATGACCAATATCCACCATCTCAGGCTTATCTACGCTGTAATCATGTACTGAAGGATCATAAGTGAATAATTCCTTATTTTTCTCAAGTACAGGATCCGGAATAGGAATAGCTGAAATCAGGCTTCGGGTATATGGATGCATAGGGAAGTCGAAAAGCTCTTCAGCCTCTGCTACTTCCACGATATCACCCTTGTAAATAATACCGATACGATCGGAAATGAAACGTACGATAGACAGGTCATGGGCAATGAAGAGGTATGTGGTACCCTGCTCTCTCTGGAACTTCTTGAGAAGGTTCAGAACCTGAGCACGAATGGATACGTCGAGAGCGGAAATAGGCTCATCTGCTACTACCAATTCAGGTTCCATTACCATGGCTCTTGCCAGACCGATTCTCTGACGCTGACCACCTGAGAACTCATGTGGGTAACGTGTCAGATGCTCAGGCAAAAGACCTACCTGATTGATCATATTCTCTACCTTGGCTACACGATCGGCTTCATCCTTGTAAAGATGGAAGTTGTATAAGCCTTCGGAAATGATGTAATCTACTGTAGCACGCTCATTCAGGGATGCTGCCGGATCCTGGAATACCATCTGGATATTACGGATAACCTGACGGTCCAGAGAGTGAGGAATTTTACCGGAAATACGCACACCCTTGTACTGAATTTCACCTGCTGAACATGGGTTAACACGAATTACGGCACGACCGATAGTGGTCTTACCGGAACCGGACTCACCGATAAGTGAGAACGTTTCACCCTTGTATATGTCAAAACTTGCATTTTTTACAGCCTTAAAAGCCTTATCGCCACGACCGAAGGTAATATCTACATTCTTTAATGAAAGCAGTACTTCCTTTCCTGTCTGTGGATCGATGGGACCATGCTCAGGCAAATGCCTTGCTGAATCGCTCAGCTTGTTTTTATCTTTACTCACCTTGCATGACCTCCTTAAATATTAAATGACTCGAGAAGCTTCTCGTGCATATTCTGAATGATTTCAGGCTTTTCCACCTGTGGGGATCTGG
>JAZUHR010000184.1:0-9027 GCA_045641825.1 Lachnospiraceae bacterium | reverse complement strand
AAGAACACGGCGAAGAGCATCCTCGGCTGTATTCCACATCTCATCATCCTGGTGATACTTAACCTTGTCCTCAGGATCACGAAGAGAAAGCACGCATCTGTAATCTGTGATGCCGAAATCCTTGTATGTGGAGAAAATCAGGTCAACTACGCTCTTGAACTCCTGCTCAATCTGATCAGGTGTTACGAAAATATGGGAGTCATTCTGACAGAAATGACGGCCACGCTCAATACCCTTAAGTGTACCGGATGCCTCAAAACGGAAGTCATGAGCAATCTCTGCAAGACGGATAGGCAGGTCTCTGTAGGAGTGCTGCTTATTTGCATAAATCATCATATGATGAGGGCAGTTCATAGGACGAAGAACGAAGGACTCGCCCTCTACCTCCATAGCAGGGAACATGTTGTCCTTGTAGTGATCCCAGTGACCGGATGTCTTGTAGAGATCAACTGTACCTACGCAAGGGCTCATAACATGCTGATAGCCAAGTCTTCTCTCCTTTTCCTTAATGTAATTCTCCAGCTCCTGCCAGATTGTGTAGCCCTTCGGAAGGAACATAGGAAGACCACGACCGATCAAATCGTCTGTCATGAAGATTTCCATTTCCTTACCGATCTTTCTGTGGTCACGATCCTTGGCCTCCTGAAGGAGTCTCAGATGCTCAGCAAGTTCCTCGGATGTTGGGAAACATACACCATATACTCTCTGGAGAACTTTATTGTTGGCATCGCCCTTCCAGTATGCGCCGGAATGCTTAACCAGCTTGAAGTTCTTACATTTCTTTACATAGTCCACATGGGGTCCGCGGCAGAGATCGATATAATCGCCCTGCTCGTAGCATGTGATGGTACCCTCTTCCAGGTCCTTGATAAGGTCCAGCTTGTACTCGTCGTTTTTGAACATTTCCATAGCTTCGGCCTTGGTGATTTCCTTGCGGACAATCTTGTCATTGCCCTTAACCAGCTTCTTCATCTCAGCTTCGATCTGCTCTACTGTCTCGTCAGTAACTACAGCATCGCCCAGATCCATATCATAGTAGAAACCTTCCTCTACTACAGGACCTACCCAGAACTTGGCTTCCGGGAAAAGATGCTTTACCGCCTGAGCCATAACATGCGCACATGAATGGTTCAGTACCTGGAGTTTTTCATCCTCTTTAAAATTTACCATAATGCCTCCTTTGCCGTATAACGGCCACTTGAAAAAAACAAGCTCCCCTGAATGCGGGGTAGCCACATTCAAGGGAGCAAAATATATCATTATTTATGCTCGGTTCCACCTTGATTTTTCACTTAATTTAAGGCCTTAACGCAGCCGTACGGTAACGCTTATGTCGCGCACAACTCAGGAATGGTCTTCATTCTGATCCGCCGAAGCCTCGCACCCACCGGCTTCTCTCTGAAGGTAAAACCAGAACTACTCTTTCCGTCACAGTCTTTCTTTTGAAGGGGATTATAGCACTTAAATATGCTATTTTCAAGCAGAAAAATCAGAGTAAAAATAAAAGTGCCGCGAGATAGCATCACGGCACAAGTAATCATTTTTACAGGAGATATACCCCTCTCTTTTCTGCCTCTTCCATCACTTCATCAGGCCAGATGGAGGACTGTACCTCGCCGATGTGTGCCTTTCTCAGGAAAAACATACAGATACGGCTCTGTCCGATACCGCCGCCCACCGTATAAGGCAATTTCTTCTCCAGAATAGCCTTCTGGAAAGGAAGCTCTGCCCTCTCTTCGCAGCCGGCCTTCTTGAGCTGCTCCGCCAAAGCCTTCTCATCTACACGGATACCCATAGAGGAAAGCTCCAGCGCTATATCCAGCACAGGGTAATATACTACAATATCACCGTTTAATGCCCAGTCGTCATAGTCCGGTGCACGACCGTCGTGAGGCTCGCCGGATGCCAGCTTGTCACCAATCTGCATGATGAAAACCGCACCCTTGAGACGTGCAATTTTATTTTCCCTCTCCTTGGGAGTGCAGTCAGGATACATGTTTTCCAGTTCCTGAGTGGTCACGAAGGTGATTTCCTTGGGGAGAATTTCCTTGATATAGTCGTATTTGTTGGCGATGTAGTGCTCTGTTTCACGAAGGGCTGAATAAACCTTTCTCACTATCATCTTGAGATTTTCCACATTTCTCTCGTCCTGGAGGATAATTTTCTCCCAGTCCCACTGGTCTACGAAAATAGAGTGGAGATTATCGGTATCCTCATCGCGGCGGATGGCGTTCATATCAGTATATAAGCCCTCACCATAGGAAAAACCGTACTTCTTAAGAGCCATTCTCTTCCACTTGGCCAGAGAGTGTACAATCTCCACAGTAGAGCCGGGCTGCTCCTTGATATCGAAGCTTACAGGACGCTCATAGCCGTTCAGATTATCATTAAGACCGGTCTCGGGGCGCACGAAAAGTGGCGCGGAAACACGGGTCAGATTCAACTGTTTGGACAACTGGCGCTCAAAATAATCCTTTAAATGTTTGATGGCTCCCTGAGTCTCCTTAACGCCTATCTCGGTACGGTAGCCTTCCGGAATGTAGAACTTTTCCATATGATCTCCTTTTTGAACGAAGTGAAAAATACAATTGTATTACTGTATACAAAATATATAATGCCCTACTTTACCACAATAAAGTGGAAAAAGCAAGAAAAAAGCACAGATTTCTCCGTGCTTTTTCTCTGCGTCCTTAGTCTTAATTCTTAGGAGTCCCTTACTGAATTCCCTTGAATTCGTAGCCGGCTTCCTCCACCGCTGCCTTGAGTACAGCTTCGTCCAGTGCAGCCTCGCTGGTAACGGTAGCGATATTCGCATTATGGTCTGCCACTACCTCTGTAACACCGGAAAGAGCGGAAATGGCCTTTACCACGTGCTTTTCGCAATTTCCGCACATCATTCCCTCGATTTTTGCTACTGTTGTCATTTCTTTAATCTCCTTTTCAATTAATTTTTCTTCAAATGATTTTTTAATCCGCCTGTCATGGAGGGGATTATAAATATTAATAAAATTCAGTCTCAGGGCATTTGTGACCACGCAGAAGGAGGAAAGCGCCATAGCCGCAGCCCCCACCATAGGACTCATGGTAAAGCCCAAAAGCTTCACGTATGCTCCCGCTGCCAGCGGAATGCATATCACATTGTAGAAAAATGCCCAGAACAGGTTTTCCTTTACATTTAGCAAAGTGCGACGGCTCAGTCTGATGGCGGCGGTCACATCCGTAAGGCGGCCTGTTACCAGCACCACCTCAGCAGCATCCACAGCCACGTCGGCCCCTGCACCTATTGCCACGCCTATATCAGCTTCAGTAAGGGCTACAGCATCGTTTATACCGTCCCCCACCATCATTACCCTGCCATATTCTTTAAGAGTCCTAACAGCCCTTGCCTTACCCTCCGGCAGCACTCCTGCCACCACTTCATCCACTCCGGCTTTTTCTGCTATTATACGCGCTACCTTTTCATTGTCGCCGGTAAGCATTACGGTGTGGATGCCCATTCGTTTAAGCTCTTGCATAGCTATAAAGCTGTTCGGCTTTATGGTGTCCGCTACTGCAATTACTCCCACAGCTTTTCCACCTTCCGCAAAAAGAAGTGGCGTCTTCCCTTCTGCCGAGAGTCGCTCAGCCATACCTTTAAGCTCTTCAAATTCTTCCGCTGCCAGTACCGGCCTTACAAAAGAAGGATTGCCGCCATAAATGGTTCTACCACCTACTACGCACCTGACACCCTTTCCCGGAGTAGCCTGAAAGTCACTAATATCTATACACACTTCACCGTATTGCTCTCTATAATGCTGTACCACAGCCCTCGCCAAAGGATGCTCTGATCTGCACTCAGCAGCGTAAGCCTTTTCCAAAAGCTCGTTTTCGCCGATTCCCACCACAGGTACTATATCCGTAACCGTAGGACAGCCTTCGGTAATGGTACCGGTCTTATCCAGCACCACAATTTCCGTCTTTCCGGTCTCCTCCAGGGAAGCGGCCGTCTTAAATAAGATGCCGTTTCGGGCGCCCACTCCGTTGCCCACCATAATAGCTACAGGTGTGGCCAAGCCCAGCGCACAAGGACAGGAAATAACCAGTACAGAAACCCCTCGCATAAGCGCGAACGCGAAATCTCCCGATATAATCATCCAGATAACAAATGTTACCAGCGCAATTATCATTACTACAGGAACAAAAATCCCCGATACTTTATCGGCTATACGGGCGATAGGTGCCTTGGTAGCCGACGCATCGCTTACCATCTGAATTATCTTGCTGATAGTGGTATCTCTCCCCACACCGGTAGCGGTACAGGTCAAATAACCGTCAGCATTTATAGTCGCCGCAGATACCCGTGAGCCCGGTACTTTTTCCACCGGGATACTCTCTCCGGTAAGAGCTGATTCATCTACAGCTCCGCTGCCATCTGTCACTACGCCGTCTACAGGTATGCTCTCTCCCGGCCGCACCACAAAGCTATCACCCACATTCACTTCCTCTATGGGCACCGTAACCTCATGACCGTCACGAAGCAGCGTCGCAGTCTCCGGTGTCAGCTTCATAAGGTCCTTAAGTGCATCCGTGGTCCTCCCCTTGGAAATGGACTCCAGGAGTTTTCCTACGGTAATAAGGGTCAAAATCATGGCCGCCGACTCGAAGTAGAGGTCGTCTGTCATTTCTCCCTCGTGATGCATGGTCGCCATGCCAAGAAGGGCATACACGCTGTACAGAAATGACGCACCGCTCCCCAGCATTACCAGAGTATCCATATTGGGAGCTCTGTGAATAAGCCCCTTGAAGCCGCTTATAAAAAACTTCTGATTGATGACCATAACAATCCCGGCCAGAAGCATCTCCAGAATGCCTATGGAAATCATATTGTCCAAAGCCTTAGGCAAGGGGAAGCCCCACATCATGTGTCCCATGGACATATACATGAGCACCAGCAAAAAACCAATGGAGGCTATCAGACGATTCCTTATTTTCTTTGTTTCTTTTTCACCGAAATCAGGGATGTCGGCAGAGGCTTTTTTCTCTACTCCCTCTCCGGCGCCCACTGGTGATGCTCCGTAGCCACTGTCCACTACAGCCTTTATAATGGTATCCGCCGATGCGTCTCCTTCTACCATCATGCTGTTGGTAAGGAGGCTTACGGATACCGTCTTGACTCCCGGTACCGCGCCAACAGCTTTCTCTATTCTGGCGGAGCAGGCTGCGCAGCTCATACCCGTTACGTTAAATTTCATTTGGTTATCTCCTTGAAAAAACGATTCAGAGGCGCCACACAGTATCAGGTGATGTCCTGATCTGCCGGACTGTAGGGAAAAGCCGGCATCAGCTGCAGCTTAAAGAGATTAAGCTCGTGACGTCTGTCGATTTTGGCCTTTATCTCCGGGTCCTCACATACGCCGGTCCTTATATACCTATCCAGGGTATTGTAGGTAAAGCCCAGATTATCCTCATCTGTCTTGCCGCAAAGTCCGTCAGAGGGCGCCTTTTCCACCAGGTTTACAGGTACCTGTAAAAATCTGCCCATCTGCTTCACTTCATCCACAGTGAGATTGGCTAAAAGGCTTACATCTCCTGCTGAATCACCGTATCTGGTGGAATAGCCCACATAGTCCTCAGACATATTGCAGGTATTGATGACTCTGCCGTTCATGGACTGTCCTACCGCATAGAGGGTGGACATACGAAGTCTGGGTGGCAGATTCTGGATGGTCTGAGGAGTAATCTCCACGCCGAATTTTTCCTTTAATTTCTCCAGTTCCTTCATCTCACCCTGAAAGGCATCGGCAATATTTATGGTAATATTTTTGATTCCCAGATGCTCACAAATCTGCACGGAATCCCCGATATCGGCCTGTATGCCATTGGGCATCATGACGCCGACAACTCTATCTGTCCCCAACGCTCTGGCGCAGAGAGCCGCGCAGACTGTGCTGTCCTTGCCGCCGCTGATACCGATAATGGCATTGCAGCCGCGACCGTTTTTATCGAACCACTCCCTTATCCATGCGCACAGGTCATTTGTGACCTTCTCCGCATCGAAATTCGTATTGGTGTACATGTTCATTTTCCTCCTTTTTTCCAAAAGAGATCTGTAAATCGCCTGAGGCACCATAGGCTGAATTTCATTCATTTTCCCTATCGAAAAGAGCTCTCGAATCCGTGTAGATGATACATCCGAGAAATCAAAGGGGATCTTTGTGATTTTCCCCTCAAAGGTACTGTTTTCGTCCAAAACCGTCCCCAGGCGCTCAAAGCAAACTATACCATCCACAAGCTCCATCAGTTCATTAAAGCTGTACCACTTGGGCATCTCCACCAGCTTATCGGTGCCGACACACATACGGACGCTTCTGTAGCTTTCCTTTAAGTAGGCCACAGTCTCATAGCTCTTGCCCGAAAGGCGTCCTGAAGCCTCCGCGTCCGATACGATACAGCCGGGGATATCCTTCACCGCTTCACCGATAAGCTCTGCTCTGTCCTCTCCGGAAAAGGCCTCGCCTCCCGGCAGCTCCTTCCAGTGCTTTATAAAAGCCAGATTTGTAGGCATTATGACGATATCGGCCTCAGGGAACTCTGCCCGCAGCCTTTTTACCATCTCCAGGTGGGCTATTGTAAAAGGATTGAAGGTCCCGCCAAAGAGTATTGCCGCCTTATTATTCATTTTCACTCCTTTTTCATTCGCCAGTCTATGCATCGGGTCAGATAGTCGACATAATCGGGATTTTTACACATTCCCTTGCCCTGGGTATCGGAAATCTTGGCCACATCCTGGCCGTTGCAACGGGTCACCTTCATAACGATGTTAAGGGCCGGCACATCCGTGTCGTTGGCTATATAGGTACCGATGCCGAAGGCCACCCTGGCCTTATTCTCGAAATATTTGTATAGAGCCGATGCCCTGTCGAAGTCCAGACTGTCTGAAAAAAGCAGAGTCTTGGTCATAGGATCGATGCCCAGCCCCTTGTAATGGGCGATCAGCTTATCTCCCCAGGCGTATGGGTCACCGGAGTCATGGCGCACACCTGAGAAAAGTGTGGCGTATGTCAGCTGGAAGTCCTTTAAAAAGCAGTCTGTAGTAATGGTATCCGTAAGTGCAATTCCGTTCAGAATACCATATTCCTTGACCCACTCATCCATCATATACCAGTTGGAGTACGCGGGATTATGCTTGTGATTTCCCTGTCCCACGCACATTACAAACTCGTGTGCCATGGTGCCCACAGGAGTGAGCCGGTATTTTTTCGCAAGATATACATTAGACGTACCTACGAAATGACAGCTGTCACTCTTAACATCCTTAAGAGTCGCTACCGCCAGGTCCTGAGCCTCACCGGAAAGTCTGCGGCGCAGGCCGAATTCGGAGTAATTGCCCAAGGTATAGGTATTACTGCTGATTTTCTCTGCCTTTTCCGCAAGCCTCCTCTTGAAGGATGTGAATACCTCATCATAGTTGTAGGCCATGCGGAAATAAACCTCATTCACGATTGCCAGCACCGGCACCTCGATCATGGAGGTATTAAGCCAAGAGCCTGCCACCTCTATGGTAAGCCCGCTGTCTCCCTCCTCAGTGATTGTAAAATCCTGAAGTCTGGGCTGCCACAGTCGTAAGAAATCCACATAGGAGCCCTTAATCCACTTAATATTATCCAAATAGGAGAGTTCCTCCTCGGAAAAGCGGAGCTTACAGTAGTGCTGTATCTGCTCCTTTATCTCCTCTACCATCTCATGGGTAAAGCGCACATCGGTATTCCTGCACTTAAAGCTCCAGGTAGTCTTGTAATCGGTAAATCTGTGAAAAATTGTCTGTCCCATGCTGAACTTGTACATATCATTTTCCAGCAAGGACACAATAATCGGATTTAATAGCATATTATCTCCTTTGCCCCATTATGGTCTTATATTTATATGAATCATAGCCATGGCATCCAGGGCTGTCTTATGTGACTCAGGCGTCACGCAGGCGCAGGCTGAGCTCTCCACGCTTATCTTCGCCTCCGGAATGGTAGCCTTGGCCACTGCCACGTTGCTGAGCACGCAGATTCCGGTGCAAACGCCGCAGAAATCCACCTCCATGTCGTACTCTCTTTCGCACACCTTGGAGAGTGCCAGAAGTTCCTTGGACAAAGTGAGGCTGCCGAAGGTAGGCTTGTCAATAACAGTAGTGGGAATGCCCTTTTTCTCAGCCTTCTCCTTGGCCTCCTCTATCTCGTCGCAAAGCTGCCAGCCGTCACTGCCATCTATACAATGCACTACAGGCAGGTGGAAGCCCTCTCTGGTCTCCATATAATTTTCCTTATGTGTATCCCTCGTAAAAAAGATGTGGTCGTACTTTTTGCCTATAAGCTTGACCACAGGAGCTACCGCTGCCTGACACTCCGCATTCCCCAGTGCTCCGTACACAAAATCATTCTGCATGTCTACTACTACAAGTACCTTCATTCTTCTACCTCCTTAGGTCATCGGTGTTTAATTACATCATTTTCTTTATGGTGGCCATTAATTCTTCTATGGTGTCTTCTTTACCTGCCTTTATATCCTCCACTACGCAGGTTTTCAGATGATTTTCCAATAAAAGCCTGCTGAAGCTGTCCAAAGCCGAAGACGCTGCCGCTGCCTGCACTAAAATGTCCGGACAATATGCAGAGCTTTCCACCATATTCTTAAGGCCTCTGATCTGGCCCTCTATTCTGTTCAGACGATTTATCAAATCCTTGTATTCCTTTTCGCTGCGCTCCTTATGCTTTTCACAAGCACAGCACACTGCCTCAGCCATATTCCGCCTCCTGTAGCTCTGTTATTCATTCCTCCGTATCATATACCCTATGGGGGTATATGTCAACCCCCAATCCAGCAGGACAGGCTCCCATTCTGATGCCTTTTTCGCTCCGTTCGCAGCTTTGGCTCGCCACCTGCATCTGCAGGCTGTGAAGCTTCCGAAACGCTTTGTGGAGTAAGCTTTATGCAAGCGGTGCGGAACACTCATTTCGTCAGGTTGACCACTCACGGACAGACACTAACAGACACAGCCTG